>CBDUWI010000086.1:0-5887 GCA_965370885.1 uncultured bacterium
TTTCTAAATCATTTACATAATTACAAGCATGATTACTAATAAAGAGCTGGATAGCATCATCAACAGCATGTTCCAATTCATCCCACCAGATAACTTCAAACTCAAAGCTATCTCCGTCCTCAAAAGAGATAGTTTCTACTCCTTCAGAAGCAAATTCACCATTTTTAGATAATGAAATATAAGCGCCAACCTTAGGAATTAAATGTTCAATAGCTACAATATAGTTCCCAAAATCAGTTTCGTTATATGCTATTAGGAAATTATCATCTAGTAAATCAAATAGATTACCAATGAAATCTTCAGCATAATAGATATATTCTTTAGTAGTAAATCCGTATTCGTCAGTAAATGTAATTTGTAATTCGTAATCGACAATACTTGGTTCGATTATTATTTCTTCTTCAACACTGTTATTACTAAATAAACATCCTGATAACGTTAAAATAAGTAAAAACAAAGTTGTGATAGAGAATAGTTTTTTCATAGTGTCCTCCTTATAGTTTATGAAATAAAAAAAACCATCCTCCCGGATGATAATTACGTTATAATAACCAAAAATTCAAAGTTAAATAAACGTAAATACTCATGACCCAGGAGTATTACAATTTCTAGATAATAAGGCAGGTCTACCGGCTTGAATTCATCCTACTATGCACCTTCCCGCTATAAGCAGTGGTATTTTGCATTTCGTCCTTCTTACGGTTGCTGGGACAGCTTGAGATTTTAACTCAATTCCCTATTATGTCATAAGACACCTAATATCTATATCTAATTTTATGCTTAAAAATGTTGATTGTCAATGAAAAAAACAGTTATTTTCCCGTACTTCCAAATCCACCATTTCTCACATTGATTACTTCATCCTCGTGAGGACTAACTAAGTACTTTTGAAATATCCCCTGCGCTACTCTTTCTCCACTTTTTAAGCTAACCGGTTTTGTTCCAAAGTTATATAAAGATACAAAAATTGCACCATCGTTATCAGCATTTCCATAATAATCTTTATCGATGATACCTACATTGTTAGGTATAGTTAAAAAGTACTTTCTCGGTAAACTGCTTCGCGGATAAACCATTAAAACTTCATCATCTTGCATAAATGCTTTTAGTCCAGTAACACCTAGTTTTATTTTCCCAGGTTCAATCGTAATATCTTCAATAATTGCTATATCGTATCCTGCACTATGTTTAGTACATCTTTTTGGCAAGTTAAAATCTAAATTTTCGTAATTTTTAGCTTTTTCAAAACCTCTCACGGTCTCATCTCCTTAAGTAATTTAAGAACAAATAGTTCTCTTTCTGTCCAATTAAATTTTGATCCTTTATCCAATTTTTCTTGGTTTGTTTTAATAGCTTCATCAAATGTAACCCACGCAGGAACAAACTTCATGCCACCTTCAATAACTTCTGACTCTTGTTCGTAATCTTCATCGTATACTTCCACAAAATAATAAAAAGATCTTAAGAAGAAGTACTTTTTATTGTCATGAATATCATTATAAATTTGATCTACATATCCTAAACTTTCATTTACACTTTGTACTTTTTTTCCAAGTTCCTCAAGTACTCCCCTTCTTAAAGCATATTCTCTGATTTCAGATTCATGTATCCCACCACCAGGAAATTTATATTCATTAGAAACTTCAGAATAAACCATAAATAATTTATCCTTCTTCATAATTATTGCCCGAACGCTATCTTGGTATATTATTGGCTGATGACCAAGCATTTTATCTCTTTTATCAAATATTTTTAATAGTTTCATATTACATTAACACCGCCATTAATTGCGTTGCCGATTTAAATCCGTATTTCTTAATATGTTTTTTCACTATATCAGCCTGTTTGTAAAAAAATTCTTTATTATCTAATTCTAAAGCTCTTTCTTTAATACGATCAATTGTTTCGAGTAACCATTCAACATCATCATTTTCTGTTTCTTTTTCTATTATATGAACTAAATCCCAAGCTGCTTTGATAGATAATGAACTTCTTTTCGAAAGAATTTGTAAAATCTGTTTATCGGAAAATGTTGGATCGTGAAATATGCCTCTAGCGCGATCAATCTCAGCAGTTAAATGGTGAATTAGTAAATGGCTGCGTTGTTTCTTTGATAAGCTATTATTTACCATTTCACAAAAAATAAGAGCTCCACCGGGTTTTAAAACTCGCTCCATTTCTTTGAACATTTTATCAATATCTTCTAAATGATGCAGTGAATTTGAAAGACAAACAATGTCGTAACTGTCATCTTCAAAGTCCATATTTAAAGCATCCATTTTTAAAAACTCAATTCTGTCTTCTTTAAAAATCTTTCTGCATTCCTCTAGTGAGGCTTCTGATAGATCAATACCAGTAATTTGAGAATAGCCATTATAAATAGCTGTAATCATTCTAACAAAATTACCATTACCTGTTCCCACATCAAGAATTTTAGCTTCTTTAAACCCATTAAAAAAAGAGTGTAATTTTCGCACTTGCATCAGTCCTTAACAAATAAGATAGTAATATTATATCATATTTAGAGTATTTACAAAATAGATATTAGAACTTCTATTCCGAAAAAAAACAGGAAAAATTCCTATTTTTATTCACCTAATGCGAATTTTAACTCAGCTATTACAGCAACTTCGTTACCTACCATCGCTTTAGCATTACCATAACCGATTGGTCCCCGTGTTTTTACTATTTCAACTTCTAACCTTAAAGTGTCTCCAGGGATAACTTTACGTTTGAATTTACATTTTTCAATTCCCGCAAAATATGCTATTTTACCTGTATTTTCAACTAAAGATAAGATAGCCACAGCACCTGTTTGTGCTAAAGCTTCAATAATCAATACTCCAGGCATAACATGTTCTTCTGGGAAATGACCCATAAAATGCATCTCATTTGCACTTATATTTTTAATAGCAGTACAAGATATTCCTGGTTCTAATTCAATTACTTTATCAATCATTAAAAACGGGTAACGATGTGGAATAATTTCTTGAATCTGATTACTGTTTAAAACCATTATATTACCCCCTAAATTTTCTAAATGCGATAGTCGCGTTATGACCACCAAAGCCTAAACTATTGCTGATAGCTACTTCAATCTTTTTTGCTTTACCCACATTTACAGTATAATCTAAATCACAATCAGGGTCAAATGTCTTATAGTTTATTGTTGGCGGAACAAAACCATCTCTAATAGCTAATAAACAGAAGATTGCTTCAATAGCTCCACTTGCACCTAGTAAATGACCTGTCATTGATTTAGTACTTGAAACATTTAATTTATAAGCATGATCACCAAATGCTTTTTTAATAGCTAATGATTCTGTTTTATCATTTAATGGTGTTGCCGTACCATGAGCATTAATATAGTCAACTTCTTCTAACTTAATATTTCCATCTTTAAGGGCCATTTCCATACATTTTCTAGCACCATTTGCTTCTGGGTCTGGACTCGTTATATGAGAAGCATCACATGTTGCACCATAACCAACTATTTCACCATATATTTTAGCTCCACGTTTTATAGCTCTTTCATATTCTTCTAATATTAAAGTTCCAGCACCTTCACCCATAACAAAACCACTTCTATCTTTATCAAAAGGTTTACTTGCAGTACTTGGATCATTTGATTTATCTAAAGCTTGCATTACCCCAAAACCACCTAATCCTAATGGAATAACACTAGCTTCACTCCCGCCAGTTATCACCACTTCTAAATAACCATCTCTAATAGCTCTAAAAGCTTCACCTATTGAATTTGTAGCGCTAGCACAAGCAGTAACAGTTGAAGTTGCAATACCGTGAATTCCATACTCAATTGCGATATTTCCAGAGGCTATATTAATTATTGCACTAGGGATAAAGAAAGGACTGATTCGATTATATCCTTTTTCTTGTGCTTTATCTTCTTGGTTAGCAATCGTTTCTAAACCACCGATTCCACTACCATAATAAACACCAATTCTATCCGTATCTTCTTCTAAGAAATTTATTGAAGAATCAATGACAGCTTCTTTAGTTGCAACTAAAGTGACTTGAACAAAGCGATCCGTTCGTTTCAATTGTTTACGGCCGAAAAATTCTTCAAAATCAAAATCTTTTATTTCGCCCGCAATCTTAACATCAAGTTCGCTAGTATCAAACCTTTTTACAAAATCGATTCCGTTTACCCCATTTTTTGCATTTTCCCACATATCTGTTACATTATTGCCAATAGGGCTAATTGCTCCAATTCCTGTAACTACAACTCTTCTTCTCATTATAGTACCCCCCCACTTAATTTTAATTCTCTTTTACATTCGGTTATTATCTCATTTACGATGTTTTCAACATAATCCATTTTTTCTACTAAATATGCTTTTGCGCCAGTAAATATTAACCCTTTTTTATCCCCATTTGAACTATTACCAAGTTGTTCAGTAATACAATAAGGAATCCCAACTTTTTTACATGTCTTTAAACAATTTACACAATAATTAAGCTTTAAATTACGTTTCTTTAAAGTCTCAGTTAAATAATTGCGAACTGCTCTCCCAGGTAGCCCTGCTGGGCTAGCGACAGTAACAATATCCTCTTCTTTAGAATCAATTATCATTTGTTTATATTCATCGCTTGCATCACATTCATGAGTTGCGATAAATCTTGTAGCTATTTGGACACCATCTGCGCCAGCTTTTAACATTGTAGCCATATCTTTTCCATCATGAACTCCGCCGCCAGCAATAATCGGAATATGAACATTATATTTATCTTCATAAAATTTAACTACCACTTTTGTTTCGGCGACAATTTTTTCTAAACTATCATATTCACCTGTTAACATTTGCTCTTTTGAAAAACCTAAATGCCCACCGGCAAGAGGTCCTTCACAAACAATAAATTCTGGCATATATTTATATCTTCTATCCCAACTTTTTAGGACGATATTAGCAGCGCGAGCACTCGAGATAATAAATGCAGCTTTAACATTACTACCAACTAAATATTCAGGTAAATCAAGAGGTAGTCCAGCACCACTAACTATAAAATCAATATCTTGTGTTGCTAAAAATCTAGCGTAGACATCATAATCATTTATTGCGTGCATTAAATTAACACCTAAAATTCCATCTTTATTTTCCGCTCTAACTTTACTTATTTCTTTATTTAATTCTATTTTATTTTCACCAATCGGATCTTTTTTAAAATTCTTATTTAAGAATCCAACTTGAGCAGCAATGATAGTTGCTAATATGCCACAATTAATACATGCATTAGCTAATTTACTTAAGCTAATTCTAATACCCATACCACCTTGAATTATTGGGAACTTTACAACTTTTTTGTTAATTGTTAACGATTTAAGATTCACTAAATCATCCCGCCATTAACACTAATAACTTGTCCAGTAATATAGGATGCTTTTTCACTTGCTAAAAACAAAACTGTATTAGCAACGTCGCCTGCACTCCCAAATCTATTTAGTGGTATTTGTTTTAAGTAATTATCCTTTACTTCTTCAGTTAAAGAATCAGTCATTTTTGTTTGAATAAAACCAGGGGCAACTGCATTACAGGTAATATTACGAGATCCAAATTCTTTCGAAATTGATTTAGTAATTCCAATAATACCTGCTTTACTAGCAACATAATTCACTTGTCCAGCATTACCAATAATTCCTACTACACTAGCAATATTTATTATTTTACCAGATCGGTTTTTAAGCATATGTCTAGTAACATTTTTACACATATTCCAAGTTCCTTTTAAATTTACATTAATAACACTATCAAATTCTTCTTCAGTCATTCTCATCATTAAGTTGTCACGAGCAATTCCTGAGTTATTAACTAAAACATTATATGGCGATAATTTCAAAATAAACATTATACATGATTATAGAGTAACA
>CBDUWI010000087.1:0-5860 GCA_965370885.1 uncultured bacterium
ATTCAATTGTATCTTCAATAGATAATTCTTTTACATAACGATTATTTATGTAAGATAATTTATCTTTATCAAATCGTGCTGGGGACTTTGATAGTCTTGTTTCATCAAACATTTCGATAAATTCATCATGCGATAATATCTCTTCTTCACCTTTAGGACTCCATCCTAAAAGTGAAATAAAGTTAAATAATGCATCTGGTAAATATCCTAATTGTTGATATTGTTCAATATATTGAATAATTGAATGATCACGTTTAGATAATTTCTTATTGTTTTCATTAACGATTAATGTCATATGTCCAAACATTGGTGGTTCCCATTTAAGCCCTTTATAAATCATCAATTGCTTCGGAGTATTTGTAATGTGGTCTTCGCCTCTAAGCACATGTGATATTTCCATTAAATGGTCATCCACTGCACAAGCAAAATTATAAGTAGGAATTCCATTGTTTTTCATCATTACCCAATCACCGATGTCTTCACTATGAAAAGTTACATTACCTTTAACAATATCAGTAAAGGTGTATTCTTTATTCTTCGGAACTTTAAATCTCAAGACGAAAGGTTTGTCTTGGTTTGGTAACCCAAGGCATTTTCGTGAGTAATGTAATTTATCATTTCCAGAAGCAACAAGTTCTTCACGTTCTTGTTCGAGTTCTTTAGTAGTACAATAACACTTATAAGCTAATCCTTTTTGAACAAGTTGATTTGCATATTTTTGATAAATATCTATTCTGTCTAATTGACGATATGGTCCAAATCCTTTATCCTTGTCGATTGATTCATCCCAATCAATTCCTAACCATTGTAAATATTTAAGTTGTGAATCTACTCCGCCTTCAACATTTCTTTCAATATCAGTATCTTCAATTCTAACAATAAATGAACCTTGATACTTTTTTGCAAACAAATAGTTGAATAATGCAGTTCTTGCATTACCGATATGCAAATGTCCCGTAGGGCTTGGTGCGTATCTAACTCGTACACTCATTTTATCACTCCTTAACCTATCATATTATAGTATACCATCTTAAAAAATACAATTACATTTCATAATAAAAAAACACAACGTGGGATGCTGTGTTTTTATTGGCAATATTAACGTTTACTAAATTGTGGTGCTCTACGAGCTCCTCTAAGTCCTGGTTTTTTACGTTCTTTAACACGTGGGTCGCGTGTAATCATTCCTTTTACTTTTAAAGCGGGTCTATAGTCAGCGTTAACTACTAGTAAAGCGCGTGTGATTCCGTGACGAATAGCTCCTGCTTGTCCAGTAATACCTCCACCATATACATTAACAGCAATATCAAATGTTGATTTATTGTCTGTTATATCTAGTGGTTGTAATACATCAAGTCTTGTAGCTGCTGAAGGAATATAATCTTCAAATGTTCTACCGTTAATGACGAATTTACCAGTTCCAGGTGATAACATAACACGAGCAACTGAGCTTTTTCTACGTCCTGTACCTCTGTACATTACTTTCTTAGCCATAATAAACTCCTCCTAACCTTTCAACTCAAAAACTTGTGGTTCTTGAGCTATATGTGGATGTTCGTTCCCTGCATACACATATAGTTTTTTGTACGTTTGACGACCTAATTTTCCTTTTGGAAGCATTCCTTTTACAGCAAACTCAACAATTCTCTCAGGGAATTTTGCGTTCATTACTTTAGCAGTAGTTGTTTTTAATCCACCTGGGTATTGAGAATGTGTATAGTATTTCTTTTGATCCCATTTGTTACCAGTAAGTTCTATTTCTTTTGCGTTAATTACGATTACATAATCACCACAATCAACGTGTGGTGTAAATGTTGGTTTATGTTTACCTCTTAAAAGTGTTGCAACTTCAGTTGCTAGACGTCCAAGTCTTTGACCTTTTGCGTCTACTACAAACCAACCACGTTCCATGTTTTGATTATTTGCCATGAATGTTTTCATAAATTTGTCCTCCAATTATATTTATAATTTAGGGGCGTGGGTAAAAATTTTGTAAATGTACCGATACATATAATATATTATTTAGTTACCTTTGTCAATAAAATAACTTACAATTTACTTAATCAATATATAATTTTTTAAAGTTCCCTACAACCTTCTTAACTGTGCCTACTGAAATGAATGCTTCCTTGTCTATTTCTTTAATTAATCTAATAAATTTATTTAATTCAAAAGAAGAAATTACAACGTTTAAAACATCCTTTTCTCGATGTGAAAAAGCTCCTGTTGCGTTAGCAATTGTGACACCGTGTTTTGAATGTGCAACCAAGCTATCTGCAACCTCAATTCCTTTTTCTGTAACTATTTCTAGTTTAATAAAATTATACGAAGTATGTATTCTATCTACAACTAAGTTAGTAATAATATTACGGACTATTGTATAAACTGCAATTGTCCAACCAAAACTCATTCCCGCAATAGCTATGATCAATAAATTTAAACTATTTCCAAGTGAACCAACTGTCATGTCTTTCTTAAATGAAAGATACTGAAATAAAATATCCATTCCACCGCTAGATCCACCAACGCGTAAATTAAGTCCCATTCCAATACCGATTAAACTTCCGCCAACTAAAGCATTAGAAATTAAATCATTTTCTAATACAACATTTAAAGGGAGGAAACCAATAAATAACGATTGTAAAATTATTGAGTAAATACTATAATAAACAAATTTCTTTGTCATTTTCATAAATCCAAATATAACAATAGGAATATTCATTATAAATATTAATAAACCTAAATTAATAGTAAAGTCGTATAAATGTTCTGAACCATTTGTAATTAATTGAGCAATACCAGTTACTCCTCCAGAATACAAACCAGCAGGGCTTAAGAACCAAACAACACCAACAGAACTAATAAGACTTCCGAGAGCAATTATTATGACTTTGTTGTATTCTTTTTTCAAATGTTCTATCATGAAATCTCATCTCCTACCTTTAAGTTTGAAACTTCGATAAATTCAACCACTCTATAGCAAATTTAATAAAATTTTGAAGCAATAAAGTCTTCTTCATTTGTTTCTTCTTAACTCTTATTATTTAAAAGATTAAGAATAAATTCCTCTTCAACCTTTTTGTCTAGTCTTGGGAAAATTGGTGTCGGCTTAGATGTAACTTTTACATTAGTGAGTTCGCCAAATTTTAAACTCTCCCAACTTTGAAGTTCTAAAGGGATATTTAACTGGTTAAATAACTCTTTACTAGCTTCTATCAGAATTGGGCTTAGTAATATCCCAATAAGTCTTAGTGTTTCAATTAGGTTATATATGACATTTTCAAGTTCTTGTTTTTTCGATTCATCATTTGCTAAAACCCACGGTAATGTTTGATCGATATATTTATTAGTTCTCGAGATCAATTTCCAAATATTTTTAATAGCGGAAGATACTTTTAAATTATCCATATCATTCATATATTGGTCAATAGTCTCTTTTATTTGTTTTCTCAATTCATTATCAAATTCAAAATAATCTTTTGTTGGTTTTGAAACAGATGAATCAAAGTACTTATTCGCCATACTAATCGTTCTATTTAGCAAATTACCAAAGTCGTTTGCAAGATCAAAATTAATACTAGAAATAAACTCTTCTGGTGTAAATAATCCATCTCCAGAATAAGGTAATTCTTTTAACAAATAATATCTAACTGGATCTAATCCATACTTCGCAATTAAGGGATCGGGATATACTACTACCCCTTTAGATTTGCTCATTCTCCCCTCTTTCATCATATACCAACCGTGGGCATACAATTTGAAGTTAAGCGGGATATCTAGCGCCATTAACATTATTGGCCAATAAATTGCATGAAATCTTAAAATATCTTTGCCAACAACATGAACTACTTCATCACCTTTCCAAAATTTTTGGAATAGTGAATCGTCATCAGTTTCATATCCTAATGCACTTATATAATTAGATAAAGCGTCTATCCAACCATAGACAACATGTGCGGGGTTCGAAATTACTTTAACACCCCAATCGAAACTAGTACGGGAAACACTTAAATCATGTAATCCCTGATTTATAAATGAAACAACTTCATTTTTTCTCGTTTCTGGCGTTATAAAATTTGGATTATCTTTGATATATTTTAGTAGTTTATCTTGATATTTAGACAATCTTAAGAAATATGATTTCTCTTTAACAAGTTTAGTTGGTCTCCCGCAATCCGGGCAAGTATTGTTTTCTCCAAGTTGAGTTTTTGTGAAGAAAGATTCATCGGGCATACAATAATAACCTTCATATTCACCTAGATAAATATCATCTTGTTCTAATAATTGTTCGAAAATTTTCTTCACTACTGTTTTATGTCGTTTTTCTGTTGTACGAATAAAATCATCGTATTTGATATCAAGTAAACTCCATAATTGCTTTGTCTCATTAGCTAAGTAATCTATATATTCTTGTGGTTCTTTTCCCAAATCTTTTGCGACTGTTTCTACTTTTTGCCCGTGTTCATCCATCCCTGTTAAATACCAAGTATCATACCCTCTTAGTTTTTTATAACGACTAATTGTGTCACAAAGCACAGTTGTAAAAGAATTACCGATATGTAACTTGCCACTAGAATAATAAATTGGTGTAGTAATATAAAATGTTTTTTTCATATTTAGCGCTCCTTTATTAACAAATCAATTATGGTACAAACTATAAACTTCATTTTTAAGTAAATTACGATTTTTAGCTACTTGTTTAATTGCTTCCTTCGAAGAAAGACCCGTTTCAATTAATTGATTTACTTCTTCTAAAATCGTTAAATCAGAAGGTTCTACGATATTTCGTTTCCCTTCTAATACTAATACTATTTCACCTTTTAAATCTTTTATTTCTTGAAGTGATTTAGTAGTTCCTCTAATAATTTCTTCGAATTTTTTTGTAAGTTCACGAGCAATAACTAAATCTCTTTCACCTAAAACTTCAAACATATTGAGAATTGTCTTTGCGAATCTATGAGGAGATTCGTAAAATATTAATGTTTCTTTTATATCTTTTAGTTTTTCTAACTCTTTTTTTCTTTTACCTTCTTTGTTATCTAAGAAACCGTAAAAGAAAAAAGAATGTGGTGGTATTCCTGAAACAACTAATGCGCTTAATAAAGCATTAGCGCCGGGGATTGATACAACATTTATGTCTTCTTTTATCGCTTCTCTTATTAAATAATAACCAGGATCACTAATAAGAGGGTATCCTGCATCGCTGATTATAGCGATATTTTTCCCAGATTTTAACTCTTCAATTATATCATTAGTTATTATTTCTTTATTAAAATCATGATAAGGTTTTAAAGTAGTAGTAATGTCATAATGTCTCAAGAGTTTTATTGATACTCTTGTATCTTCAGCATAAATAATGTTTACCTCTTTTAAAATATTAATTGCCCGAAAAGTCATATCCTCTAAGTTACCAATTGGCGTAGCTACTAAGTAAAGAGTTGTTTGCTTATTGTTAAAACTTTTTTGTCTTTTCATCTAATCACTCGCTTCCGTAATTAAATATTTTTAGGACTTCTTTCGTGTATGTACCATTTTCGTGTATATAGAGAGGCTCTAATATTTTCAATCCCGGTAATCCATTGTTTGATGCATCAATTAATACCATATTAGAATTTTCGCCTATTTTTGGATAAACTAATCGTAATCTCTTTATTGAAAATTGGTGTTTTGCCAATAAAATAATTATTTCTTCTAATCTTTCAGTACGGTGAACCATTACTAGACTACCTTTTGTCGTTAATAATCGTTTTGCTTCAATTATAATTTCTTCAAGTGTAATAAAAACTTCATGTCTAGCTATTGTTTTATAATCATTTTTATTAACATGAGATGATTATTTATATTTGAAAAAAGTCGGGTT
>CBDUWI010000088.1:0-5730 GCA_965370885.1 uncultured bacterium
AGTCAGCATCACTATAATTTTCTAATAGCCTACCGCCCATGTGATGATATGTTATTTCTTGATAAGTTAAATAATCGCTTGCCTTAATATTTTGATAACCAAAACTGCATAAAAACAATAATAAACTTAATATAACTATTTTTTTCATAAAAAAACACCTCCATTACTATAGTAGTAATATCGATGTGTTTTTTCTTTTTATGTAACATCTTCTAAGTATTTTGAAACTGTTTCTAATGTATCAATATATCCAAGTTCTAATCTTCTTTCAATATACTTGTTTCTAAAATCGAGGACTCCCCTTAAACTTTTATTAGGTTGGATAAGGATTAACTTTACGCCTGTAACATTTCTCTTCCTGAAGAATGTTGGTTTAAATAAATCAATAGCGATAATCACATCACAACCAGCATCAATTAGCGGTTGATATGGGATATTATCTAATATACCACCATCAAAAAAGGTTTCATGGTTAATCGTTACTGGTTTAAAAACAATGGGAATCGCGCATGACGCTAACATTGTTTTTCTGACTTCGTCTTCAGTAAGATTTCTTAATAGTTGATACTTAATTTGACTTTCCGATTTAAAGAAATGTTTATAGTTAGTTCTTAATAATTCAAAGAACGTTCCTTTTTCATTTCCTAAATATGTTGTAGCGATATAAATTTCTTTATCTTTTATATTTTCGTAATCGATAATTTCGTCCATCAATTTCTCTAATTTCTTCGTATTATAAACACCTCTATTAATAAAGTTCATTCTTTCTTTAAATAATCTTTTTACGATTTGTTTTTCCATGTTAAATAAACTATATTTATCAAGGTTCATCCACGTATTATAGGCTGTTTCATAATCACCTTTAGCGATTAGTACAGTATTTAAACTACCAACGCTAGCTCCTGAATAAACACTAATGTTTTTAGCAACACCGAGTTCAATTAGTGCTTTCCAAGCACCAATTTGGTAAGCTCCTCGTGCACCCCCACCAGCTAAAGCAAGGCCAATTTTCTTCATGAAAATCCCCCCTTTATTTAAACAATTATTTCTTTAATGATGTCTCCTTGTTTAACATTAAATATATCGTCCATGCCAAATACTACTTTACCAAAAACTGTATGAACCCCATCTAAATGTGGTAACTTAGCAAAACAGATAAAGAATTGTGATCCACCTGTATCTTTTCCGGCATGCGCCATTGATAAGCTTCCTATTTCGTGAGTATGTGGGTTGTTATCTACTTCGCATAGTATTTTATAACCAGGTCCCCCTGTGCCGTTACCAATAGGGCAACCCCCTTGAGCGACAAACCCTTGAATAACGCGGTGAAATGTTAAACCGTTGTAAAAACCTTTATTTGCTAAATCGATAAAGTTTTTTACAGTTAGCGGCGCTTCTTTTTCAAATAATTCGATTATTACTTCTTTGTTTTCTTTTGCTAAAATTAATTTAACTTCCATGTTTGCCTCCTAGTATTTTCTGATTTCATTATTTTTATATACTTCTTTAATAAAGCCACCACCGAGGCAAACATCACCTTGATAAAAAACAGCTGCTTGTCCTGGTGTTACTGCTCTAACGTCTTCTTGAAATTTTACTAATAAGTTGTTTCCTTTATATTGGATTGTAACTTTCGTATCTTTTTGGCGATATCTAAATTTAGCTGTACAAGAATATTCACCAGTAAATTCTAATTTATTAATTAAATTTACATCGTCGACTAGACAAGAATCACTATATAATAATGGATGATGAAAACCTTGGCCGACGATTAACTCATTCGCTTTTAAATCTTTACCAATAACAAACCAGGGTTCATTACCGTATTCTTTACTACCACCTATATATAGCCCTTTTCTTTGGCCGATTGTATAATACATTAAGCCGCGATGTTCAGATATTTTTTTGCCTTCTTTTGTGAGCATTGGTCCTTTTTTACTCGGTAAATAATTACTTAAAAACTTATCAAAATCTCTTTCACCAATAAAACAAATTCCTGTTGAATCTTTTTTATCTTTAGTTGCTAAATCATATTTATAAGCAATCTCTCTTACTTCTTTTTTAGTAAGTTCTCCAACGGGAAACAATGTTTTTTCTAATTGTTTTTCGGTTAACTGACTTAGAAAATAAGTTTGATCTTTATTTTGATCTACGCCTCTTAACATCACCGGATGTTCGCCGTGAATTACACGAGCGTAATGTCCCATAGCGATATAGTCGGGATTAAATTTTTTAGCGTGATCAAAAAATGCCGCAAATTTAATATATTTATTGCATAAGATATCAGGATTAGGTGTTCGCCCTTTTTTATATTCTTCTAAAAAATAGGTGAAAACATTATCCCAGTATTCTTTGATAAAATCAACACGATGGATTGGTATCCCAATTTTTATAGCCACTTTTTCGGCATCTTGGTAATCGAGTTCTTGCGGACAAATATCATCATCAATTTCCTTATTTCCTAAGATATCATTATTAGTTGTGCTATCCCAGTTTCTCATAAAAAGACCAATAACGTTATAACCTTGTTCTTTTAAAAGAATGGCGGCAACACTACTGTCGACGCCACCACTTAGTCCTACAACTACTGTTTTTTTCATATAGACCTCCTAACACCCTCGTGAATTTAACTAATTATCAATATCACTAGGTAATCGTAAATCACCACGAGGTGAAACACTTATATCTAATATTTTTGGTGAATCTGGTAATGCTTGTCTTTTAAATTGTTGGGAATAAAATCTTTTAAAGAAATTTTTAGTATACTTACTACTTTCTGCTTTATCAATAGTAAAAACAAATGGTAGTAACCATGAAATTCTTTCTTCGTTATCACCATAACGAAGAACGCGATGAATAATAAAATCATTTATTATATATTTCCCTATTTCATCTTCTGTGCGTTGATTACTTGTTAATTCTGGTGTAATTGGTGTTTCAATAATACTTAATAAAGTTTTTTGACATCTTTGATCAAATTTATGAGTAGCGTAATTCGCAATCATAAATGAGATAAGTGTTTTCGGAATACCAGCATTAATACCATACATACTCATCTGATCACCACTATAAGTACACCAACCTAGTGCTAATTCACTTAAATCACCAGTACCTAAGACAATACCGTTATGTTTATTAGCTAAATTCATTAAGATTTGTGTTCGCATGCGAGCTTGCGTATTTTCGTATGTTATATCTTCAGTAGTCCCATTGTGACCAATCAACTCAAAATGGTCTCTAACGTGTTTATTAATATCAATATCTAAAACACTAACTCCTAAGTTATTCATTAAACTAAGTGCGTTTTTCTTTGTGTTAGCGGAAGTATGAAGCCCTGGCATTGTAACTGCGATTATTTTTTTTAGATCTAAACCTAAATTCTCATAACATCTAATCGCAATTAGTAATGCAAGTGTCGAATCAAGTCCACCACTAACACCAATAATTAAACTATCAGCACGCACATGTTTAATTCTTTTTATTAATGCATTTTCTTGTAAAGCTGCGATTTTTTCAAAATCGGCTAATACATTAACTTTTGGAACAAATGGCGTGCTATCAAACTTTTTTGTGAATTTATATTCCTTTGTTGTTGCTAATGAAAATAAAATTTCTTGATAAGTAAATTTAAAGCGGTTCATCGTATCTCTGTACGATGAATTAGTACGACGATTAAAATCTATTTTCTTTAAATCAATATCACCATAAATAACTTCTGATTCTTGATTAAAGTTTTCTGTTTCAACAATTAGTTCACCGTTTTGAGCAATAACATTATGGCCACTAAATACTGTTTCACTAGTTGATTCGTTTACGGAAGCACTACTATATATATAAGCGCCAGCATTTCTTCTTGAATGTTCTAAGATTGTTCTCCTTCTGATTTCTCTTTTACCTAGTACCTCGTTTGAGGCACTTAAGTTAAGAATCATTTTAGCACCGTTTATCGCTAATAAATTACCAGGACTAATCGGTGCCCACATATCTTCACATATTTCTATTCCAAAAGTAATTTGCTCATCAGTATTTTTAAATATTAAATTACCAAAAGGAATAGTTTTACCGAGATAATCAATTGCGGTTTTATTATTTACGATCTCAAAACCACTTTGAAACCATCTTTTCTCGTAAAATTCACCAGTATTTGGCAAATAATACTTCGGAACTATCCCGATAATTTTATCTTTTTTAATCGTAAATGCTGCGTTATAAAGCACACCATCAATTTCTAAAGGAGCGCCAATTATAACAATTCCTTCATATTTGTTTTTTTCTAAAAAGAATTTAATTGCTTCTCTAACATCTTCTAATAAACTTTCTTGAAAGAATAAATCATTACAAGTATAAGCACTAACCCCTAATTCCGGAAAAACAGTAATGCTTGAAGCAATACCTTCTAATATTGCAAGCATTTCTTTGATGTTAAACATTGGATTCCCGACTTTTAATTTTGGCGATACACTCGCAACTTTTACAAAACCATTTTTATACATCTTTTTCACCTCGATACAAGTTATTGTCAATTATATATTGATAGACGTTGCTATCCACTTGTGTTTTATTAAACGTTTCTCTAAACATTGTACTACTAATATCAATTTTAAAATCACTAAATATTATAAAGCTTTTTTTATATTTTTTTAATATTGGATTATTACCGATTATCTTATAAATATCGATGCCATTTCTTCCGAGCACAATAATTTTAAATTCACTTAATATTCCTTCAATATTAAGCCAATGATGCATATTCATTAAATTATCAGCACCAACAACGAAAGCAATCTCGCAATCGTTTTTATCAGATAACCTAATTAATGATTTATATGTTCCTAAAAAATCTGAATCTTCTATTTCTAATCTACAAATATCAATTTTGTTAAAGTCTTTAATCGCTATTTCTAACATTTTAACACGGTGAATATTACTAGCGATCGATCTTTTAGTATAAGCACTACTTACAGGCAAAAAAATAAATTCAGCTGGAGCTAATTTACTTTGGATATATTTATAAACTTCAATGTGAGCGTTAGTAACTGGATTAAAAGCTCCACCAAATACAATTTTCAATATTATCACCTCATAATAATTATAACATATATTTATCAAATATGTTTAAGAAAACTCCCTCTTCAAACAAGTTAAGTGGGGGATGAATTAAACCGAAATTCAAAATGGACCGCAAAGTTCACTTTTGTTAAATATTTTTCACATTGAAAACAGTGAAAAAAAGCAGCAAAAATGATATAATTAAGTAACAAATGATTACCAATATAACGCTGAGCCGAGAATATAAACTGTGAGCCCCTATCATTGTTTTACATATTCTTTAAGGTACAGCGTTTTTTATTTGTGAAGGCAGGTGATGTGTGATGAAAAGAAAAGGATACAAGTACAGAATATATCCAACAACAGAACAAGCTATATTATTTAACAAAACATTTGGCTGTACAAGACAAATAAACAACCTTCTTTTATCGGAAAAAGAAGCGATTTACGAACTATATAAAGAGTATCCTGAGTTACTAAAATCGCATACATACCTAACACCTGCGTACTATAAAACGATATACCCATATTTAAAGGAAGTAGATTCACAAGCACTCACAAGTGCTTGGTTAAATTCAAAAAATGCATTTTCTAATTTTTTTAATGGAACCCATAATTATCCAAATTATAAAAGTAAAAAGTATACAAAACAGTCTTATACAACACACACAACAAATAACA
>CBDUWI010000089.1:0-5728 GCA_965370885.1 uncultured bacterium
TGAACAATTCAATAAACTGTGAGTACTAGAATTTTAAGAAATTATTGATTAATAAAAAAAACAGAAACAGCATTGATTTTTTCTATGGCTATATAAGAGCATCTAACTTAGAAATATTGAAATTAGATTAATTTATTAATTTCAAGAAAAATAGATTTTTCATTATTTTTTAAATAATTTTGAAAAATAATATAATCTTAGAAAAATAATATAATCTTAGAAAAATCAAAATTTATTCCAAAAAATCATAATTTTTGATTATAATTCAAAAGAAATGGCACAAAATATAATCGTTTTTAAATCGTTTTAAAATATTTGATTTTAAAATTGATTTACTGACCTAGTGATGAAACAAGGTTATCCACAAAAGTTATCCACACTCTAATTCAAATTGAATTCAGTTTTACTACATGATGCTTCTATTCAATAAATATAATTGGTTGACAAGCTCTCTAACATGTAATACAATGAGTATATATTCAGTGAGTGGGTGGTCATTTTGGGAGTTAGAAGCATAGGTAAGCAAAAAACAAGAGAATTGATATTACAACAAACAGCGCTTTTGCTCCATCAAGAGGGCTTTTTGAGAGTATCATCTAAGCAGATTGCATTACAATGTAATCTATCTCAAGGCACACTTTTTCTTCACTTTAAAACTAAAGAAAACCTTTTAAATACTATCTTAAACAGTAATATTGATAGATATGAGAAAGAATTAAATACAAGATGCAAAACAGATGATACAAATGATTCATTTTTAAGGAACTATTTAGACGTCCTTATTGAAAGCGAATCTTTTCTTTCAAGGGCTTATAAAGATCTACCTTATCTAAGTCCCTTAATGAATAAGAATATTATTAGACTTGAAACCTTATCAAAAAATCTCTTCTTCGACAATATTCGTCACAATTCAGTTAGTAATTCTAGCATAGTTGACACGTTTATTGCTATTGATGCTTTTCTTGCACAAATCCAAAAGAACTTGCTAGATAAGGAAATATACACAGAATACAACAGTATTATTCGTCAAAAAAGGGGAAAATTAATTAAATTATATAGAGTTTTATTTGAGTAATTCTATAAAGAGGTGATAATTTGTTTAATTTTAGAAGAGTAAAAGAAGAAGACTTTATTAAACTTTATAATTGGCTTATTTCAGAGCATATTAAAGAATTTTGGTATCCAGATTCTGCATTTTCATTTGATGAAATAATCAAAAAATATAAAGATAGATTAGTTGAAGGTAAAGTAGATATGTTTGTAATTGTTTTTAAAGGGTTAGATATTGGATTTATCCAATCTTATTTCATTGAAGATTTAACTCCATTTAAAGTTACTGAGTTAAGCAAAGGTATAGACCTATATATAGGAGATTTATCATATATACATAAAGGTTTTGGCAAAAATATCATAAGAGATTTCATAAAAATACATATTTTCAATATTGAGTCAGTAAAATATGCCGGAATCGATCCAGAAGTTAATAATATTATCGCGATAAAAGCTTATGAAAAAGCAGGATTTACACATGTAAATACAGCGATTGATGAGTATTCAAAGAAATTAACATATTATATGGTTTTAAAGAGAACTAACTATTTTTTGTAATTTGATAAGATTGTGATATAATTAAATGGATTTTAAAAGGTTGTGATGGTAATGAAAAAACTTAAAAAAATCTTTTTTGGAACGTATATTAGGGGCTTTGTTGTGTCATATTTATTATTTTTAACAACAGGTGCTGCGTTTTTAAAACTTCCAATATCTATTCAAGATGGGCAATCATTAAGCTGGATTGACGCAATTTTTGTAAGCGTGAGTGGGATGAGCACTACAGGACTGACTACAGTTGTAGTAAAAGATGTCTTTACAGTGTTCGGACAAACAGTATTAGCATTCATCCTTCAGTTTGGTGGTATTGGGCTTATCATGTTCGTATCGATTTTTTGGTTAGTTTCTCGCAAGAAAATTAGTTTTAAAGAACGTACAATGATTATGACTGACCAAAATCAAATTGGCCGATCAGGAATTGTACGATTTGTTAAAAATGTTTTAATTATGATTATTTCGATTGAAATCGCAGGTTTCCTAATAATGATTTCTTATCTTTACTTTGCTGGTTATTTTGATTTAAAATCTTCAATGTTTCAATCATTCTTCTTAACAATATCAATGTTTACAAATGCTGGCTTTGATATAAGTCCAGGTGGAGATAGTTTGTTAATGTATAATAATGATTATTTTATGCAAACCTTAGGAATGTCCTTGATGTTGCTTGGAGCCATTGGTTTTTGGCCTTTAGCTGAATTAAAGGAATGGATTCAAGCAAAAAGAAAAAAAGAGAAATTTGAGTTTTCACTTTTTACTAAAATCCTTGTTAGTATGCATTTAGGGATCTGGATAATTAGTGCGATTGTAGTTTATGCAGTTGAATTTAATGAATTCTTTTTAGATAAGAGTATAGTAGAAAGTATTTACTACTCACTATTTATGACTTTAACTACACGTAATGCCGGATTTGCTACAATGAGCATGAATGATATGAGCGGCACTATTCAAGTATTTTTCGGTATTTTAATGTTTATAGGATCAAGTCCTAATAGTGCCGGTGGTGGTATTAGAACTACAACATTCTTACTTGCAATGCTAGGTATTTATGGTTTCGCAAAAGGGAAAAAACAAGTATTGATTGGTACAAGAGCAATTAAAATGGATACAATTTATAAATCAATGATGGTAATAATATCTGCTGGAGTACTTATAATTACGGGATTATTTATAATGACATATACGGAAAACTCCGCTTTATTCGGAATTAAAGAGATATTCTTTGAATTAAGTAGTGCATTTGGGACTACTGGGTTAAGTCTTGGAATAACAAGTTCTTTGTCTACAATTGGTAAAGTAGTCGTTATTATTACGATGTTTATCGGTAGAATTGGTATTCTAGCCTTATTATTGATGTTTAGAGGCGATAAGACAGGATCAAGTGTTACATATCCAGAAATTGATATTATAGTTGGTTAAAAAGCGGTAAAATTACCGCTTTTTTTATGCATAAAAAAAAGGCATAAGCCTTTTATTTTGTTGATTCTCTTTCAATGAGTTTAACTTGAAGTACTGAATGCAATTCCTTAAGTGGTTTTTTGTTTATCATCTTGATTAGTTTTTCTATAGCAGCTATACCAATATCAATAATAGGTTGCGCTATAGTTGTTAAACTAGGAATTAGAACTTCGCACAATTGAATATTATCAAAACCTATTACTTGTACATCTTTAGGAACGTCTTTACCAAGCTTATTAAGAACACTCATTACATACATCGCAATTATATCACTACTACAAAATATTCCATCAACGTCTAAGTGTTTCTTAAGAAACATTTCGATATCCTTTAAATCAGGTGTTCTAAAATCTAAATCAAAACTGTAAACATCAATATTATATTCATCTATAACTCGATAAAATCCTTTAGCTCTATCAACAACAGTCAATAATACACTAGGTCCTCTAAAGTGAATAATTTTTTTTGCTCCTGAAGCGACTAATTTGTGTGCTGCGAGTTCTCCACCTTGAATATTATCACAAGATATAGAAGGAATTGAATCAGCAATTATATGATCAATAGTTAATATTGGAATATTTAAATCAAGATATAATTTAGCACTTTGAGTATTCGCTACTAAAATTAAGCCATCAATATTATATTGATTAAAAACATTGATATATTTTTTTTCTAATTCAATATCATCTTTTGAATTAAAAATCATTAATTTATAACCTACTTTCGTAGTAGCGCCTTCAATTGATTCAATCAATTCAGCGAAAAAATATGTTGAAATATGTGGCACAATAAGGCCAATTATATTCGATTTTTTACTAAACAAAGAACGAGCCAATTCATTAGGAATATAGCTTAAATCTAAAATAACTTTTTCAACAATTTTTCTCGTTTCAATATTAACGTATCCAGTATTATTTATTACTCTGGATACAGTTGCAACACTAACATTAGCTTTCTTAGCAACATCTTTAATTGTTGGCATATTTTTCACATCCTACATACTTATCTTCATTATAACAAATTAAAAGATAAAACATCAAAAAAGTTTTTTAAAGGAAATTTTAATGATATAATGTTGTTGATTGGAGTGATAATATGAGTATTAATACAAAAAAGGATTTAAGAAACTTACTAATTTATCAAGTATACAATAGAAACCACAACATATCCGGGACATTCAAAGAGTTTATAACTGACCTAGACAGAATTAAAGATCTTGGAGTAGATATCGTTTACTTGCTACCAATTCATAAGATTGGCCAAGAGAAGAAAAAAGGGAATTTAGGTTGTCCATATTCTATTCAGGATTATCGAAGTATTAATCCCGAGTACGGCACTTTAAACGACTTTAAACAACTAATTAAAGAAGTTCATCAAAGAGACATGAAATTAATGATTGATGTTGTTTATAATCACACTTCATATGATTCAGTTCTATTAAAAGAACACCCAGAATACTTTTACAAAAATGAATTAGGAGAATTTGCGAATAGAGTAGGAGATTGGTCTGATATAACTGATCTTGTATATACTTCTAGTAAAGATTTATGGAAAGAATTAATTGATACTTTAATTTATTGGACACAAATGGGAGTTGACGGTTATCGATGGGACGTCGCCAGCTTATTACCATTAGAGTTTTTAGAAGAATCTAAAGATACTTTACTAGAAATAAATCCAGATATTATCTTCTTAAGCGAATCTGTTCATGGTGGCTTTGTAAGACATTTTAGAGGTGAAGGATTTAAAGCTTTAAGTGAATCAGAAATCTATCAAGTATTTGATATTGCATACGATTATGATACTCATCCCTATTTTGAAGAATATCTAGCAGGTAAATATCCACTCAAAAGATATGTCGAAGAACTTGTGCGACAAGAAGAGATTTATCCCGATAATTATGTAAAAATGCGTAATTTAGAAAATCATGATTTTGGTAGATTTTCCCCTATGGTCAAAAACGACCCAGATCTAATAAATAATTGGACTGCACAAGCTTTCTTTAGCAAAGGTTGTACAATGATTTACGCGGGTCAAGAACGCTGTGATACAAATTTACCTAGTTTATTTGATATAGATAAAGTAAATTGGAATGGTAAAGATATCTCGCCATTAATAAAAAAACTAGCAAGTATCACAAAAGATAAAATATTTAGTCATGGATTTTATAATATAAAGGTTACAGAAAAAAATGTATTTTACGCTGAATACAAGTTAGATGGTAAACATATTATAGGTATTTTTAACCTTGGCAAGGAAAAAGGCTTTATCGAAGTTGATATTGAGAATAAAATTTATTCGAATCTAATAGATAGCAAAGAAGTAGAAATAAAATATAGTATGTTAAAATTAAGTTATGATCCAATAATTTTTTGGGTATAAAATATGAGAATAATACAATTTATAATGATTGCTATATTGGCAATAACACTATCTTCTTGCGAAACAGAGACACCAACTGATTTTAACTACTCCGACTTTGCTGATCATTATGTTTTATCACACTATGAAGCCGAAACAAAGAGTAATAATAGATATTTAGTTTATTATTATGGCGAAAGATTTGCAGAATTGCGAAATAATATTGTGTTACTAATAGATGAGATTTTTAAAAAAAATCCTCAGATACTCGAGAGTTCTGATTATAATAATAGAGGAATGA
>CBDUWI010000090.1:0-5722 GCA_965370885.1 uncultured bacterium
TTACTGTAATCTCATTACACTTGAAGAAGGAGTTTTCTTAAACATATTTGATAAATGAACAACTATAGATATCGGATTAGCCCATATATTAATATAATTAATCGTCGAATCAAATAATCCATATAAAATCATCAATATTCCGGCTCCAATAAGATCAGCTAAATAACCTACACCAAAAACCTTAAAAATAGTTCTGTAATAGTCTTTAGAAGGCAAAAAATAAACTTTATTAATTTTTAAAATGCTATACACTATTAGCCCATCAATAATTAAATTGAAAACTAATCCAACTAATAAGAACTGAGGTAACAAAAATATTACAAAAACTGGAAATATCAAATTGTATAATTTAATTGTGTGCTTGTCCATAAAATCCTCCTAATGTCTAATTTGTAAATAGATATTTTAATGTCACTATTAAAATATTATATCATATTTATTAAAAAAAGAGTAAAAAAAAGATTTGAGAAATAATCTCAAATCTTTTAAGTTTTTTTATAAGAAGTCTTCTCCAGGATTCCATCCACATGGAACCATTTTACCTTCTACTTCGTTTTGGAACACTTCTAATGTTCTTAACACTTCATCAACGTTTCTTCCACCTTCACCGTGGTTTACGTGTGCTGCTTTTAAAATACCATCTGGTGAAATAATGAAAGTACCTCGCCATGCAACACCTTTATCTTCATCTAATACTCCGTAAGCTTCACTTACAACATGACTATTATCAGAAGCATGAATATGTGTTAATCTTTCTAAATCTTTTCTTTCTTGCCAAGCTAAATGACTAAATACTGAATCAGTTGAACAAGCTATTAACACTGCATTCTTTTCTTCGAATTTAGCATTTAAAGCATTAAATCTTTTTATTTCAGTTGGACAAACAAAAGTAAAGTCAAGTGGATAAAAATATAGTACTACCCATTTACCTTGTTTTAATATATCATCTAAGTTAACTCTCCCAAAGCGATCTAAAAATTCGCCTTTAGGTAATACTGCTTCCATATCGAATTTAGGAGCTGGTTTTCCTACTTTTGCTCCTGTAACATAAAAATCATTTTCATAATGCATATTTATTTCCTCCTTAAGTTTTTTACTATTTAATTTTAATCTAAAATTATAAATATTACAAATAAAATGGTTTATTTTTTTCTGTTTACAAATGACATTAACGGTGTATAATTAAAAATGGTGATTTTTATGAATTCAATCTTTTTTTTAATTTTTATTTTTGTTATATCTTATTTAGTTGGTGTTCTATTTAATAAGATAAAATTGCCTAAACTTTTAGGATATTTATTAACCGGTCTCATAATCGGCAATTTTTTTGATTTCAATTACTTGATATCTAGTGATATTGTAAATATAATAACAGGTTTTGCTTTAAGTATCATTTTGTTGAAAGCTGGTTTAGGAATTGAAAAAGCAATAATTAGAAAAATCGGTATTAGAGTGTTATTACTTGGTACTATCCCTAATATCATTGAAGCTTTCGTCTTAGCGATGCTTAGTTTTTACTTCTTGAATTTTGGAATTTATGAAGCATTTATGTTCGGGTTCATTATTAGCGCTGTTAGCCCAGCGATTGTTATACCTTCAATGACTAAATTACAAGATGAAGGTTTTGATAAAGAGGTTACAACTTTAAATTTAGCTGCAACAAGCTTTGATGATGTTGTAAGTTTAACAATGTTTAGTGTTTTTCTCACGCTATACTTAGGTGATTCTAATGTAGTATCATTACTATTGCTTGCTCCCGTTAAAATTTTACTTGGTAGTATAGTTGGAGCAGTTATCGGAATCATTCTTGGAAAAGTGTTAACACTTGTCAAGTCATTTAAATATCAAGTTTTACAGTTTATCATCGTACTTGCAATTGCTTTAACTATTAAACAATATGGACAATATCTTTTTATTATTGAAATGATTGCTTTAATGACATTAGGGTTTTATTTAAATGATACTAATAAAGAAGTTGGATCTTATATTAAAATTCAGACAAATAACATTTGGAATTATGCACAAGTGTTTTTATTTTTTATCATTGGATTTCTTGCCGATATCACAATAATAGGAGATTATCTTGTTATTGGGATAGGGTTAATAATATTAGGATTACTAGGTAGAACCATTGGTGTGGTAATCGCCCTTCATAAATCTGATTTTACTTATAATCAGAAGTTATTTAGTGTTTTTGGAAACTTTCCTAAAGCAACTGTCCAAGCAGTACTTGGAGCAATACCTTTAAGTTATGGAATTCAAAACGGGAATATTATCTTAAGTATAAGTGCACTAGCAATTATCCTTACTGCTCCTATCGGACTATTCCTTATTGAAATATATAGTGTTAAGTTATTAAAGCGAGTTCCTTTAAAAGCTAATTAAAAACACCTCCATACTATCATTATAGGATAAAGGTGTCTTTTTATTTAATGTCCACTAAACGGGGTTCACTCTAAATTTACAATTCTTTTTTTGTACGATATTTTTTCACTTCTTTGATTATTTTAAATATGAAATATGGCACAAATAAAACTATATATACAATTAAGTTAATAGGATTATTAGCAACTAATATTATATGAACAAATATTAAGATATAGACGATATACGCTAAACTTTGAAGTTGAACCCAAGTTTTACGTTTCATTTTCTTTCTTATCACCATAAATGATGTAATAAATAACGGAGCCATGATTACAAATGCTGCTACACCTAGTAACCTTTCTATGGCAGGTGAGTCTCCAAAATACTGTAAAAAGTATCTTATTCCATGAGTTGAAATAAAGATAAATCCTAAAATTGAAAATTCTCGACGTACTGCCATTAATTTTACTTTCAGTTTTGATTTATCCTTTAATGCTCCTGTAAACATTACAATATAGAGCAAACTAAGCCCTAAGAATCCTTGAATAAAAGGCTCAACAATAGTGGCTTTGTCTATTAGAAAATATGTGACTATAGCTAAAATTGTTGCTCCAATATATAGCAATTTATTATGTTTTCTAATCCATTTCCCTTGATAAATTGCGAGTAAAACAAATATTGCTACAAACAGTATTGCGATCATAATTATATCTCCTTTTTCTTGTTACTTTAGTTAACTCCATATTCGATAATTGTCATTCTCTTATTAAACAATTCTATTACTTCTTCTTTGCTTAGATGATCTACTTCTGATTTGAAAAAAGTATTTACCATAATTAACATCGAAATCTCTAGTAAATCAAGGAATTCTAATTCAGTCATCTTATATTTTTCAAGATTGAATATATCTTTAAATTTTGTTCCACCAGCAAATAGATCACTTTTAATAGGCATAATAACTGATTCTTTTAACGAAATATTTTCACTTGATTGCACATAGAAAATATAGTTTCTAAATAATGAATACTTATTCTCACTTTTAAAGGAATCATAGTCAAGTGCAAATAATTTCTTGATAAAGACAAAATAATCTTTATCAGACTCTTTAATTAGGTGCAATGCACCCTTAAAACGATCTTCTTTGACTTGTTTAAAAATAAAATTAAACAAGTCATTCATATCTTCAAAATATGTATAAAAAGAGCCTCTAGGAATATTTGCTTTTTTAATTATTGAGTTCACGCTAACATCATTAAACGACTTACTAGTAAATTCTTCAATTGCTACCTTAATTATTTTTTGCTGTTTAGCAATTGGAATATTATTAAACATTTGTTTTGGCATAAATACTCACTCCTTATTTTTTACTTTTCTTCAGTGAGAATAAATATGGTAAAAGTGTTAATGTAATTATTACGCTTACTATCATCGAGACCCACATTAACAATGAAACATTAAAATGAATAGTGAGTGGCGAAAGCATTAGTATACTTAATCCAAGTGAGATACCTAATGCATTTGTAATAATTGGTTTTGATGTATTTTTATAAGCTTTTTCAATAGCAGTTTTATTATCATTTCCTTCTTTTAGAAAATGTCTATACACACTACTAAAGTGAACTGCATAATCGATTCCTACTCCGATTGTTATACTAAATATAATCACAGTTGTAATGTTTAAAGGTATTGTACTAATTCCTAAGAATCCGTATAAAGCAATTACTGTTATAATTATCGGTAACAAACTATAGAATGCTACTTTAATACTTCTTAAAGTTATAACTAGCATTAAGAATACTGCTATTAGAGCAATGGCAATACTCATTACTTGCATTTCGGATATATTAATATTTAAATCTTTCATTAGGTATTGAACACCTGTAACAGTTATATCTCCGTCTAAAGTTTCTACTTCGTCTTCTATAGCAGTTAAAGTGTCATTATCTAAGTCCCTTGGAAATACTAGTAAACGGACAATATCTTCATCTTGAGCTAATAAATTATAGATAATACTATCATCATTTTGAGCTATGCTATTATAGATATTTTCTAAGACTAGGTCATTAGGAATATCTCCAGATCCCATATTTTGATAGAGAATGTAAAACAACTCATAAGGATTAATAATTTTATTTACTTCATCTAGTTGTTCAAGAGATTCAACGTAATCATTAACAATATCTGAAGATTGTGTCGTAAGTTTTGAATCATCTAATTTAATCGTTACGTAAATAGGTATACTTCCACCATTAACTTCGTTAACTTTTTCGGCATTTTGACTAACTATTGTATAGTCTTTATAAACCATTAACATATTGAATTCGTTATTTATATTTGTATAAGTAAAATAAGAACCAATAATTATTATTAATATTATTATTAAAGCTGGAATACCCCATAATTTTTTTATATATATTGAAATATCAAATCTTTTTTCTTTTGTTTCTATCGGTAATATATTCTTACTATTAATCAATAATAATGGTAAAACGTACCATGTTGCTACTCCTGCTAATAGTATTCCTACTGATGAATATAGCGCTAAATCAAATATACTATTAGTATTCATTGATAATAAAGAAATAAATCCTACCATCGATGTAAGTGTAGTAACAATCATCGGAATACCAGCAATCTTTAAAGTTTCTATTAATGATTTAGTATTATCTTTACCTTCATTTTTAGAATCGTGGAAATGGGACATAAAATGAAGCCCATCCGCACTACCAATAACAATTATAAAGATTGGAACAATAGCGGTTAAAATTGATACTTCATTACCAATCCAACCAATCAGTCCAAACGTCCAGAGTGTTCCCATTCCCGCAGGTAATACACTTAATAATGTTGGTTTTAATGCCCCAAGTTGCCATCTAAATACTAGCAAAATAATTAATATTGTAAGCGGTGGTAAAAACATTAAAATCTTAACGATATAATCACTTATTTTTAATTGATTATAATAATCCCCCGAGATATATGATTCATAGCTGAAATCTCCTAGTATATCTTCGATATCGCTGATATCTTCTTTACTAAATTCATTACTTATAAATATTGTGAAAGTTGAATAATAAGTTCCATCAATTTCTTTTAGAGGTGAAAAATCAGCAAAACTTGCATGGAAATTTTGCAGCTCTAACGCTGATAATAATTCTGTTCCCGGAGGTGATATTCCTTGAATAGAGTCAACATTTTCGATACTCTCAATTTGTATTTGAATGTCTCTTAAATTATCAATAGTAACATCATCAAAATTATCGTGTTCAACAACAACAATTATTTGATTTAATTCGCCAAATACTTCAACTAGTTCTTCTAATCTTTCTTCATAAATAGATTCATTAGGTTTAAA
>CBDUWI010000091.1:0-5706 GCA_965370885.1 uncultured bacterium
TTAAAATCCATTTTTTTCCTACCAAGAAGCTCAAATAGCTTATTATAGTAGTTTAGATTATTTTCAAGTTTAATTTTAAATATTTCTATGTCTACAAAATCGCAAACTCTAATTCCGATTCTTGAAGATTTATCACTATATGCTGGTCCAATTCCTTTTTTTGTTGTTCCGAGCATATTTTCATCAGATTTTAAATTTTCCAATAAACCATCTAATTCAATATGATATGGTAATACAATATGCGCTCTATCAGAAATAGCTAAATTAAGATCAGTAATTCCACCCTCTTTTAGCATTTCCACCTCTTCTACTAATGCTTTCGGATTAATTACCATCCCATTAGCTAAAATATTTAAAGTATTTTTTCTAAAAATACCAGAAGGTATTAGATGAAGCGCAAACTTTTTGTTTTCAAATTTAATAGTATGCCCTGCATTATTGCCTCCTTGAAATCTTACAACAACATCTGCTTGCTCAGCTAGGAAGTCTGTTATTTTCCCTTTCCCTTCATCTCCCCATTGAGTTCCCACAACAACAATACTACTCATAACTACCTCCTATGATTCACTAATAATGTGTCTTGCCACCCAAATACCATTAGCTCCAGCTTGAGCTAAACCACGAGAAATTCCAGCTCCGTCTCCGCCAAAGTAAAGTCCTTTTATCGGAGATTCAAAATTCTTTGTCACTTTAGGTCTTGCACTGTAAAATTTTGCTTCTACTCCATAAAATAAAGTATGATCAGATGCGATACCTGGAACAACATGATCTAGTGCTTCTATCATTTCTATAATAGACTTCATCGTGTTATAAGGTAATACTAACCCTAAATCTCCTGGCACTGCCTCTTTTAAAGTAGGATTAATAAACCCTTCTTTTAACCTTTTAATAGTTGTTCTTCTGCCTCTTTTAATGTCTCCGTATTTTTGAACAATTATAGAGCCGGTACTAAGCATGTTTGCTAAAGCACTTACTTGATGCGCAAATTCATTTGGCTGATTAAATGGTTCACTAAATGCATGTGAAACCAGTAAAGCAAAATTCGTATTCCGGCTACCTAAATTAGGATCTCTATAAGAATGCCCATTAGCAACCATTGTTCCACTATGATTTTCAATTACAACATGTCCGCTTGGGTTTTGACAAAATGTTCTAACTATTGTTCCAACACTGGTTAAATAAATGAACTTTCCTTCATAAAGGTTGTTATTTATTTCCTCCATAATTTCATCGTTAGTTTCAACTCTTACTCCAATATCAACTTGATTTACAATACGAGGAATTTCAAACTTTTTACATATCGTTTTGAGCCACGCAGAGCCATCTCTTCCAGGAGCTAAAACAACCTTTTTCGCATATACTGTATCCCCATCCAGTTGTACGCCCTTAACAACGCCATTATCTACGATAATATCAGTAACTTCTGTTTTATATCTCATTTCTATATGATTGGCTAGTTTATTATATATACTCTTTAAAATTTCATGATTCGTTTCTGTTCCAAGGTGTCTGACCTTGGCTCTAAGTAGTTTCAAACCAGATGCCATTCCTCTTCGTTCAATTTCTTTTACTTTTGCTGTCGATGGATCTGTAATTTGTGTTGTCGCACCATGCTCTAAATTTATACTATCTACATAAAGTATTAGTTCTTCAACCAAATCCTTATCTAAGTATTCTGTCATCCATCCGCCAAATTCACTTGTAATATTGAATTTCCCATCTGAATAAGCTCCAGCACCTCCAAAACCACTAGTTATTGAACAAGCTGGATAACAACCGCTAATCCCTTCTTTATTTACAGGGCACTTTGATACTTCTTTCTCTAGAATAAGGCATTTCCTAGAATGAATATCCAACCCTTTGTCTACAAGCAATACTTTTAATTCCGGTTTTTTAACCATTAATTCATAACAAGTAAAGATTCCTGCGGGACCAGCACCAACAACTACCACATCATAATTAAATTCCATTTTTCACCCTCCTAAAAAAAATTAAAAAGGTACACATATTAGGTACCCACTTTGCGTACACTATTTCTAATAAGATTTTTGTGCGCCTATTTGCTAATTTCCAATTTTATGTTACCAAACATAAATCATAAAGTCAATGATATAATCTCTAAATTATACACATTACATATAAATGTAAAAAGGGCTAAAAATAGCCCTTTTATTTTATATTGATTCCAACAAATCAACTATGTAAAACAAGTAATGTCTATTCAATTTTATTGTATCTATAATGATATTCAGTCTATCTAACCTATAAGTAAGCCTAATAAATTTGCTAATCTCATTTGCTTTCAAAAACAAATATTCTCCATTGATTGTTTTTGATTTTTCTTTAGACATTATAAAAATAACATTATTTTTCATTATTCTTATTTTTTCAATACCATTTTCAGCTGCTAATCGTTCAAAAAGCTTCTCATACATATAAAGAATCATCTCTTTAGATGGCATTCCAAAGCGGTCTTTTAATTCTTCTATTAAGTTAGTAATGTCAGATTTAGAACTAATATCAGCTATTTTCCTATGCATTTCTATTTTTAAATAATCATTATCTATATAATTTGAGTCTATATATTTATCTACATTTACTTTTACTGTTGCTTTATCATTACTCAACGTATCTACTTTTTCTCCCTTTTGTATAGCTATTTCATCTTTGAGCATTTCTAAATATAAATCAATTCCGACGCTATCCATAAATCCTGATTGCTCTGTTCCTAATACATCTCCTGCTCCTCTTATCGATAAATCTCTCATTGCGATTTTAAAACCACTACCTAATTCAGTGAATTCTTTAATAACTTTTAACCTTTTTATAGCTTCTTCATTCAGTTGTTTATTCTTCTTAAACATTAAATAAGCGTAAGCAATCTTATCACTTCTTCCTACCCTTCCTCTGATTTGATATAACTGTGAAAGCCCTAATTTATCTGCGTCATGGATAATTAGAGTGTTTGCATTTGGTATATCGATACCCGTTTCAATAATAGTCGTTGAGACAAGAACATCAAACTCTTTATCAATAAATGCCTCAATTACATTTTCAAGATCAATCCTGCTCATTTTACCATGAGCAAAACAAATTTTTGCTTCAGGAACCAATCTTTGAACTTTGGTTGTAATAATATTTATATCCTCAACTCTATTGTACAAATAGAAAGTTTGCCCATTTCTAGCCAGTTCCCTTAAAATTGCATCCCTAATAACTGCTTCATTTCTTTCTAATACATAAGTCTGAATAGGATATCTATTAGCAGGAGGCGTTTCTAACAAACTCATGCTTTTAACGCCCGTTATAGCCATTTGTAATGTTCTTGGAATAGGAGTTGCACTTAAAGATAATACATCAATATTAATCTTAAACTCTTTAATTTTCTCTTTATGCTCGACTCCAAATCTTTGTTCTTCATCAATAATTAATAACCCTAAATCTGAAAAACTTAAATCATTTGATAGTATTCTATGAGTTCCAATCACAATGTCTACTTTTCCGGTTTTTATATCACTAAGTATTTTATTTTGATGAGATTTTGTTATAAATCTATTTAATAGTTCTACTCTTATTCCATGTCGATCTAAACGCTCCTTAAAAGTATAATAATGCTGACGTGATAAAACGGTTGTCGGAGCAAGATAAGCAACTTGTTTATTATCTAACACAGCCTTAAAAGCAGCCCTCAAAGCAACTTCAGTCTTCCCATATCCAACATCTCCGCATAACAATCTATCCATTGGAGTTAAGGATTCCATATCCTTTTTAACATCTTCAATAGCTTTAATTTGATCCTCGGTTTCTTCATATAGAAAATCAGCTTCAAAATCAAATTGTAAATCAGTATCTTCGCTAAATGAAAACCCCACCGCACTTTCTCTTGCTGCGTATAGCTTTATTAGTTTATCTGCAATGTCTTTGATTTTCTTACGTACTCTAATTTTTGTTTTTTCCCATTCCCCACTACCTAATTTATTAAGTTTTGGCTTAACACTTTCACTACCAACAAATTTTTGAATGAGTCTAATATTTTCAACGGGGATATATAAAGAATCGTCACCTTTATACTGAATGAATATATAATCGTTAGTATTGCTTCCTATCGTTAATGTTTCCACCCCTAAAAATCTACCAATCCCATGATCATAATGGACAATATAATCCCCTTTTCTAAGTTCTTCAATTGATTTAACTTTCTGGGAATCCTTTAATGTTGATTTATATTTAGCTTTTTTTAGCTCTTTCTTAGCAAATAAATTATCTTCATTTAAGACAATTGTGTTTATATTAAATAACTCAAATGGAATTGCATTATTCTGAACAATGAAATTAATTCTTTTTTCTTGCACTTCATCGTTAACCCCAATAATTCTATAATCAAATTTTTCTTCAACTAATTCAGTAAATTTATTAAGTGACTTAGCTGTATTAAACGCTATAATTACTGTAGTAAATCCGTTATATTTCTTAAAATCGTTAATAGCCATGTGAAGGTTGTTATTATATATCATTGGTTCTTTAGCTTGAACATTAATAGTGTTTTTTATTGTTTTATTATCACCAAACATGTCTAAATAAAATGATTTTTCAGCATAAACATAGTTAATATCTTTTACAAGATCAAACCCGATTTTTGGATAATCATCGGTGTTTTCATACCAATCAGTTATGTCACTGATAATAACTTTATAGTTATCAATTATTCTATTATTATCCCAGTAAATTACAATTTGATTATCAATAAAATCCAAAATTGTTTCAGGTTTGCTTTTTAAGATTGTCATATATCTCGATAATTTATCAACATCTATATGATTTTCAAGATTATAGATATCCTCTTCTATTCTAGTTATTGTTTTTCGACTTAAATCGCCATTTTTTATAATCTCATCCATTTTATCTTTAATCTCTGCTAGGTCTTCATTTGTGTAGAAGAACTCATTCACAGGATAAATTTTGCATAATTTGGTTTGAACGGTAGATCTCTGCGAATTAACGTCAAAATATCTGATTGAATCTATTTCATTATCAAAAAAATCAATTCTAAAAGGCTTACTTTCGTTCAAAGGATAAATATCTAGAATGCTCCCTTTTAAATTAAATTCTCCTTGTTCTTCCACCGTTGAGACTCTTACATATCCATAAGAAACTAGTTGCTCTGGTAGTGATTCTAATTCTACTGTATCGTTCTTTGAGAAACACAGTACCGCCTTTTTCCATTTTGATTTTGGTAATTCGTATTTTAATAATCCCGTTGTATTAGTAATAATTAAATTCTTTGTATTCTCAATAACTTTCTTAATTGTGTTTATTCTCTCTAATTTAAATTCCTTACTAATTGCGAGCATTTCGGTAGTAATAAACTCATCTTGGGGGAAAAAAGCTAACAATTCATTATCCACCAAACTAGTTAATTCGTCGTAAACTTTTTGCGCTTTATAAAGGTTTGGAGTAACAACTAAGATATTCTTATCTAGTTTACTAAATAAATAAAGTAAAACCAAAAGACTAATGCTGTCATTAGTATTTGTCATTCTTAACTCATCACTCTTGTTAAAATCTCTTAAGATATCTTTAAAATATGAGGTATTTGAGAGGTATTCTAATATTTTATTCATTTTTTCACCACGCATTTATAGCGAATTCCCATCTAGAGGGGGGTTCGCTTATTTTTATAATTATGTTAGCACAAACAACTAAATA
>CBDUWI010000092.1:0-5656 GCA_965370885.1 uncultured bacterium
TTTTTTGCAATTTATTAGTTTTTTTAACAAATAAGATGGGGTGAAATTTGTGAGTTATAATTTAGTAAAATACGGTAAAAAAAGAGAACGAAGAAACTATTCAAAAGTTAAATCTAATGTTGATTTACCAAATTTAATCAAGGTTCAAACAGAGTCTTTTGACTGGTTTATCAAAAGGGGCCTAGCAGAATTATTTAGAGATATTTCCCCAATCCAAAACTTTACTGAGAATATCGAGTTATATTTTGAAGATTACGAATTAGGTGATTCAAAATATAGTGTCGCAGAATCGAAAGAAAGGGATATGACTTACTCTAAACCCTTACGTGTAAATGTAAAACTTGTTAACAAAGAAACTGGAGAAATCCAGCAACAAAAGATTTTTATGGGAGACTTCCCAGTTATGACAACTACAGGATCTTTTATCGTTAACGGAAGTGAAAGGGTAATTGTTTCACAAATAGTAAGAAGCGCTGGTGTTTTCTTTAGTGAAAATATTGATAAGAAAACATTGAGAAGTAAATACTTAGGTCAAGTAATCCCTACAAGAGGTGCTTGGTTAGAATATGAAATCGGTTCAAAAGATGTATTATTCGTAAAATTGGATCGTAGTAAAAAAATTGCCCTAACAACTCTATTAAGAGCGTTAGGCTTTTCTAGTGCACAACAAATTCTTGAAACTTATGGAAAATCAAATTTTCTTGATTTGACATTAAATAAAGATACGACATTAAGTTCTGTAGAAGCGATTAAAGAAGTGTATTCAAAACTACGTCAAGGTGAAACAGCAACCGAAGATGGGGCAAAAGCATTTTTAATAAGTCGTTTATTTGACGCTAAAAGATATGATCTTGCAGAAGTTGGACGTTATAAAATCAATAAAAAACTTGATGTACTAAATCGCATCCATAAATTAAGACTTGCTTATGACTTAGTAGACCCAGAAACTGGGGAAGTTATTATTGAAAAAGATAAAGCTATAACGAATAAAATGATTGAAGTTTTAAAAGAATATCGTCATCTCTTTACTTATAAAGTTCCAGGTGTTGGTGCTTATGAGTTAGAATATGATTTTTTAAGTCAACTAAGTGTTTTTAGAAGTATTGAAATTAACGGTGTTAATCTTTTTGAATATATGTCCGATGATGAATTATTGATTGACATAAAAAATCAAGATTACAAAGAAGGAAAACAATATTATAAAGGTTACTTGAAATCGATTGGTAAAACAGAAAAGATGTTGATAGAAGAACTAGGTAAAAACTTTGTTAAAGAGCTTAAAGAAGGATATAATGATATATTGGAAAATGAAAATATTTACTTTGAATTAGCGGAAATTGAAGTTTTAGAAGTTTTAACAATGGGACCTCAAGACGAAAGTGTAAAAGCGAAATTAATCGGAAACAATTCTTACGAAGATAAAGTGCACATTGTGCCTTCTGATATTATTTCTTCTATTTCTTACTATTTGAATTTATTTAACGGTGTTGGATCGCTTGATGATATTGATCATTTAGGGAATAGACGTTTAAGATTAATTGGAGAATTACTTAAAAACCAATTTAGAATTGGGCTTACAAAAATGGAGAAAAATGTTAAGGATCGTATGTCAACAAAAGAACCTGAAGAAATTACTCCACAAAATTTAATTAATATAAGACCACTGACTTCTTCATTAAAAGAATTCTTTGGTAGTAGCCAATTATCACAATTCATGGCTCAAACAAACCCACTTGATGAATTAACACATAAAAGACGTATTTCAGCTCTTGGACCAGGTGGTTTAACGAGAGATCGTGCTGGATTTGAAGTTCGTGATGTTCATCATTCTCATTATGGTCGTATTTGTCCAATAGAAACGCCAGAAGGTCAAAATATTGGATTAATCAATAGTTTAGCTTCATATGTTAGAGTAAATAAATATGGATTTATGGAAACACCATATTTAACAGTAAACCAATTAGAAAATGGTGTTGCACAAGTAACTGATGAAATGGTTTATTTATCAGCTGATGAAGAAGAAAAATATATAATTGGACAAGGGAATATCGTTGTTAATGATGATAAACAAATTGTTCATGAATCAATAGTTGCAAGGCATCAAGGAGAAACGCAAATGTTTCCAAGAAAACTTGTTGAATTAATGGATGTTTCACCAAAACAAATTGTTTCTATATCTACTGCTTGTATTCCATTTTTAGAACACGATGATGCAAATCGTGCTTTAATGGGGGCAAACATGCAACGTCAAGCAATTCCATTGCTTGTACCTGAAGCACCATATGTAGGTACAGGGATTGAGTATAAAGCTGCGCACGATTCTGGATCATGTATTGTCGCAGAAAATTCAGGTATAGTTGAATATGTTGATGGAAAAATCATCAAAATCAGACAAGAATCAGGAGCACTTAATGTTCATAATTTGGAGAAATTCAAACGCTCAAATCAAGGTACTTGTATTAACCAAAAACCGATTGTAAAAGTTGGAGACGAAATATTAAAAGGTGATATTATTACCGATGGTCCTGCAATGGACGAAGGTGAATTAGCACTTGGACGTAATGTAGTAGTAGCTTTTATGACTTGGAATGGATACAATTACGAAGATGCAATTATAATGTCAGAACGTTTAGTTATTGAAGACGTTTTTACTTCTATTCACATTGAAAAATATGAAATTGAAGCTCGTGATACAAAATTAGGTAAAGAAGAAATAACAAGAGAAATTCCAAATGTTGGAGACGATGGTCGAAAATATTTAGATGACCTTGGAATTATAATCCCAGGCGCAGAAGTTTACGAAAGTGACATTTTAGTAGGTAAAGTTACTCCTAAAGGAGTTACAGATCCAACACCTGAAGATAAACTTTTACTCGCAATTTTTGGTGAAAAATCACGTGAAGTTAGAGATACAAGTTTACGAGTTCCCCACGGTGGTGGCGGAATTATTCATAGTGTTAAACATTTTAGTCGTTCTAAGGGAGATGAATTATCTCCAGGAGTAAACGAAATTGTAAGAATTTATATTGTTCAAAAACGTAAAATCAACGAAGGTGACAAAATGGCAGGGCGCCATGGTAATAAAGGAGTTATTTCTAAAATATTACCACAAGAGGATATGCCTTATATGGAAGATGGAACTCCAATTGACATAATGCTTAATCCACTTGGAGTGCCTTCAAGAATGAATATAGGTCAAGTATTAGAAATTCATCTAGGTATTGCAGCTAAAAGACTTGGGCTTCATATAGCTACTCCAGTTTTTGATGGAGTACAAAGTGATGATTTAGCAAACATTATGAAAGAAGCAAAAATGGAATCTGATGGTAAGGTAATACTATATTCAGGATTGACTGGATTACCTTTTGACAATCGTATTAGTGTTGGAGTTATGTATATGATTAAACTTGACCATATGGTTGATGACAAATTACATGCTCGTTCAGTTGGACCATACACATTAGTAACACAACAACCAATGGGTGGTAAAGCCCAAAATGGTGGACAACGTTTTGGAGAAATGGAAGTATGGGCTTTAGAAGCATACGGAGCTGCATACGCATTACAAGAAATGTTAACAGTTAAATCTGATGATATTATCGGAAGAAACAAAGTATTTAAAGCTATTGTTGATGGAAAGAGTATTCCAAGACCTAGCTTACCAGAATCATTTAGAGTATTAACTAGAGAATTACAATCACTTGGTATCTATGTAGAATTAATTAACAAAGAAACTGGTGTAAACGAAGCAAATAAAAGTTTAGTGAATGAAGATTCAGAAGACTATATTACCAAATATGGCTTTCAATCTTAGAGAGTAGGGTGATTTTATGAGTCAAAGATTTTCGCATTATAAAATTAGATTAGCATCTCCTGAGGAAATCAGAGGTTGGTCATTTGGCGAAGTCAAAAAACACGAAACAATCAATTATCGTACTTTGAAACCTGAGAAAGACGGTTTATTTTGTGAAGTAATCTTCGGACCAACGAAAGATTATCAATGTGCTTGTAGCAATAAATCAAAAAGAAGTTCACATACAGGAAAAAAATGTCCGATTTGTGGAGTAGAAATTACTGAAAGTAAAGTGCGAAGAGAACGTATGGGGCATATTGAATTAGCTGCTCCTGTAGTTCATAGTTGGTATTTAAGAAACTCACCATCTCGTTTAGCAACTTTACTTGCTATAAAAGCAAAAGATTTAGAAGAAGTTGTTTATTTAGCGTCATATATCGTTATTGATTCAGGTGATACTGACTTACAATTTAAACAAATTTTAAGTGAAGCAGAATATTCAAAAAAATATATGGAATATGGAACTCGTTTTAAAGCACTTACTGGTGCAGAAGCAGTTAAAGTTCTTCTTAGAAAACTAGATCTAAAAGCTGCATCTAGACAATTAAGAATAGATTTACCAACTGCTTCAAAACAAAGACGTGAAAAAATTATAAAAAGATTAGCAGTAGTTGAAGCATTCGCTAAATCTGATAATAATCCTGAATGGATGGTACTTGATGTATTACCTGTAATACCTCCTGAACTTCGTCCAATGGTTCAATTAGATGGTGGTCGTTTTGCGACAACGGACCTAAATGATTTGTATCGTCGTATTTTAAATCGTAATAATCGTTTAAAAAGACAATTTGAACAAAGCGCTCCACATTTAATTACTAAAAACGAAAAACGTATGCTTCAAGAAGCTGTGGATGCTTTAATTGATAACTCTAAACGTGGACGTAAAGTCGTAGTTGAAAAAAATCGTCCATTAAAATCATTAAGTGATTTATTACGTGGAAAACAAGGTCGTTTTCGTCAAAATTTACTGGGAAAACGTGTTGATTATTCAGGACGTTCAGTAATCGTTGTAGGTCCTACACTAGAAATGTATCAATGTGGATTACCTAAAGAGATGGCAGTTACTTTATTCAAACCATTTGTTATTAGAGAATTAATTGAGCGCGAAATCGCTTCAAATATTAGAAGTGCAAAAAGAATGATTGAAACATTGAAAGATGAAAGAATATGGGCCGTACTTGAAGACGTTATTCGTGAACATCCTGTTTTACTTAATCGTGCTCCTACTCTTCATAGACTTGGAATTCAAGCTTTTGAACCTGTACTAGTAGAAGGAAAAGCAATTAGACTTCACCCACTAGTAACAACAGCATTTAATGCTGACTTTGATGGGGATCAAATGGCAGTTCATGTTCCTTTAAGTGAAGAAGCTCAAGCAGAAGCAAGAGTTTTAATGTTAGCTTCTAATAATATTTTAAATCCTAAAGATGGTAAACCGATTGTTACTCCTTCTCAAGATATGGTATTAGGTAACTATTATCTAACTTTAGAATCAAAAGGTGGAATCGGTGAAGGAAAAGTATTTAGTGATTATGATGAAGCAACATTGGCATTTGAAAATAAACTAATAACTTTACATTCAAGAATAGCGATAAGAGGTAGTTCTCTTGGTAATGCACCACTTACTGAAGAACAAAAAAATGGGTATTTAATTACTACTTATGGTAAATTGACATTCAATGAAATTTTACCAAGAAGTTTCGCTTTCTTAAATGAACCAACATTAATAAATCTCCAAAAACAAAAGGACCCAGTTACAGGTGAAGAAGCATATAAAACACCAGATAAATATTTTGTTCCAAA
>CBDUWI010000093.1:0-5631 GCA_965370885.1 uncultured bacterium
ATTTATCAGTAAGTTCTTGAATATCTTCTTGATATCCTTTACAACTGTCTTCAGAAATAGAACTGCTTTTCTCTAGTTTCTTAATAGCATCATTTCCGTCTCTTCTTGCATTTCTAATACAAACCTTTGTTTCTTCACCCAATCTTTTTACATCTTTAGTTAAATCTCGTCTTCTTTCAGTCGTTAAAGCTGGGATATTTATACGAATTTGTTCACCTTCGTTACTAGGATTAACACCCAAATTGGCTGCCATAATCGCTCTAGCAACATCGTTAGTTAATGTTCTATCATAAGGTTTGAAAATTAGTTGAGTTGGTTCTGGAACGCTAATATTACCAACTTGAGGTAGAGGAGTTAAAGTGCCATAATATACAACTTTAACATCATCAAGCATTTTTGGGTTAGCTCTTCCAGTTCTTACTTTTATAAATTCTTTTTTTAAGTGTTTAATCTTAATTTCCATTGCTTCTTCTGCTTCTAATAGTATCATTTCCGGCATAATTTCATCTCCTTTATAAGATTGTTGTCCCGATTTTCTTTCCACTTGCAGCTTTTCTAATATTCCCTTTTACATTCATATCAAATACTATAATAGAGATATCATTGTCTTTACAAAGAGCTGAAGCGGTTGAATCCATAACTTTTAAATCTTGGTCTAATAATTCATGATGAGTTAATGTTTCATATTTTTTTGCATCTTTATGTTTCCGAGGATCTTTATCATAAACTCCATCAGTTCCATTTTTCGCCATTAATATCACTTCGGCACCAATTTCTGCAGCACGCAATGCGCTTGTTGTATCTGTAGAGAAGTAAGGATTTCCTGTTCCCCCACCAAAAATAACAATGGTACCTTTTGATAAGTGGTGAATAGCTCTTCTTCTGATATATGGTTCAGCAACTTGTGGGATGTTAATGCTAGTCATTGTTCTAGTTTCAACACCTAGAGCTTCTAAAGCATTTTGAAGTGCAAGAGCATTCATAATAGTAGCTATCATACCCATGTAATCAGCACTGCTTCTTTCCATACCCATCTCACTTGCAATTTTACCGCGCCAAATATTTCCGCCGCCAACAACAATCCCTATCTCAAGTCCACCTAGATCATGAGCTAATTTAATCTCTTTTGCAATTTCTCTAACTCGCAATGGATCAATAGCTTTGTTGTCTTCACCAATTAATGCTGCTCCGCTTAGTTTAATAATAATGCGTTTTTTAGACACCATATTTTACCCTCCTTTTATAAAATTAGGACACAAAAAAGTGTCCTAATATTTGAATTTATTTATTAACTTGGTCCATAACTTCAGCTGCAAAATCATCAGCTCTTTTTTCAATGCCTTCTCCAACTTCGAGACGCAAGAAAGATTTGATGTTTCCACCAGCTTGTTTAACATAATTTTCAACTGTTAAATCTGGGTTTTTAACAAAGGACTGATTAACTAAACAAATTTCTCTTAAGTATTTATTTAATCTCCCAATTACCATTTTTTCAACAATGTTAGCGGGTTTTCCTTCGTTTATTGCTTCATTAGTCAAAACTTTTCTTTCATGTTCGATTACTTCATCACTTATATAACTTTTATCTAAATACTTAGGATTAATTGCTGCAACATGCATTGCTACATCTTTAGCCACTTCTTCAGTAGCACCTTCAATAACAGTTAAAGCTATTATTTTACCACCCATATGTTTATAAGCACCAAAATATTCAGAATCGGTTTTAAAAGTTCTTGAAATTTTTCTTAAAGATAGTTTTTCACCTATAGTAGAAGTAGATTCTATAAGAAGATTTTCAATGTTGCTTCCATTTACTTCAACTTTTAAAGCTTCTTCTAAATTAGTAGCTTTACTATTAATGATTGAATTTGCTAATTGATCCAATAAATTTAAGAACTCTTTGTTTTTTGCAACAAAATCAGTTTCACTGTTCAATTCAAGAACAATCGCTTCGTTACCTTTTACTGCAATATTGCAAAGCCCTTCTGCAGCAATTCTATCTGCTTTTTTAGCAGCTTTAGCAATTCCTTTTTCTCTTAGCCAATCAATTGCTTTATCAATATCTCCAGCGGTTTCAGTTAATGAATTTTTACAATCCATCATCCCAGCACCGGTTTTATTTCTTAATTCTTTTACTAAGCTTGCTGTAATAATCATAAGTAGACCTCCTAAGACCTTTTCCAATGATAATAATATCATAAAAAGTCTTTATATTCAATTATTTAAATGTCTAATCTCTTTAAAAAAGAGCCCTAAAGCTCTTTCTTATTATTTTAAAGCGTTTATTAAATCTGCTTTTACCAATTTTGAATATCCAGTTAAACCTTTTTCTTTTGCTAAAGCTCTTAATTCAGTAACTTTTAGAGTTTTTAAATCAACACTAGCTTTTGCATCAACTTTTTCAACTGGTTTTGCTTTTTTAACTGTTGGTTTTGCTTTTTTAGCAGCTGGTTTTGTCTCTTTAGCTACTGGTTTTGTTTCTTTAACTACTGCTTTTGTTTCTTTAACAACTGCTTTTTCTACTTTAACAACAGGTTTTGTTTCTTTAGCTGCTGGTTTTGTTTCTTTAACTACTGCTTTTGTTTCTTTAACTACTGCTTTTTCTACTTTAACAACAGGTTTTGCTTCTTTAACTGCTGCTTTTTCTACTTTAACAACAGGTGTTGTTTCTTTAACTGCTGGTGTTGTAACTTTAGCAGCAGGTACAATTGTTTTGCCAGCTGTAGTATCTGGTGTTGCTGCAACATATGGTTTTCTATCTTTATTAAATGGTTTCTTGTCACCAGCATAAGGTTTTTTCGGCCCATTATATGGTTTCTTGTCACCAGCATAAGGTTTTTTCGGTCCAGTATATGGTGGTCTTACAACAGGTTCTACGATAGTTTCAATAACTTCTCCACCAGCTGCAACGATAAACGCATTAGCTAATTTACCGACAATTAATTTTACTGATCTAATTGCATCATCATTAGCAGGAATAATTACATCTACTAAATCAGGATCACAGTTAGTATCAACAATTCCAAATACAGGAATTTTTAATTTTCTAGCTTCCAATACTGCATTTTTTTCTTTCATTGGATCAACAACGAAAACTGCTTGTGGAAGAGTTCTCATGTCTTTAATTCCACTTAAGAATTTTTCTAGTTTTTCTAATTCTTTTCTTAACCCAAGAACTTCTTTTTTAGGTAAACGAGTGAAAGTACCGTCTTTTTCCATTCTAGCAATATCATGTAGTCTTCTAATGCTCTTTCTGATAGTTTTGAAGTTTGTTAATGTTCCTCCAAGCCATCTTTGTGAAACATAGAATTGCCCACTTCTAATTGCTTCTTCTTTAACAACATCTTGAGCTTGTTTCTTTGTACCTACAAATAATATTTTGCCGTTATTTTTCCCAATTTCTAATAATTTTGCATAAGCTTCATCGATATATCCTACTGTTTTCTGTAGATCGATAATATGGATTCCGCCACGAGAAGTATAAATATACTTATCCATTTTAGGATTCCAACGGCGAGTTTGATGTCCAAAATGCACACCAGCCTCAAGTAACTGTTTCATTGATATTACTGACATTATAATTCCTCCTTTTGATTTGCCCTCCACATCTTTCAACACTTGTAACCACTATTCAAAATAGCTCACGGCAACACGCTCGGGATGTGTGTGTATTTTACGGCTTTTTTATTTTAACAAATTATCATTTAATTAGCAAGACATTTGTTTATTTCTTTCAAATCTTAAAACTGACTATTTTCATCATTTTATTGATTGCAAAATTGTTGTTTCATTTATATTTATTACTTCCGTTAAAACTTTATATAAAGGCTTAAATAACCATAATACTGTTAAAAATCCTGTTGTAGCCATTATTAACTCAAAAGGTATATCAGCTATCAAATACGGAATAAAATTTGTAATACCTGTTTGTATCATATTAAACGGAATAAACATCCAGCCATATATAAAGCCAAAAACAAGAGCGAAAATTGCTAATGTTACTTCATTTTTAGTTTTAAATAAAATTGTGTGATAACTAATAGGTATAATATACCATGCGAGTAGCATAGGTATCATATAAAATACATTAAATCCACCAAGATATAAACTATCTAAAAACACATAAGCAGTTATTAAAATCATGCTCTCTTTAAAATTATAAACACTAACAAATAAAATAATTAATAAGACAGAAAATTGAACATTAGGTAAAAATAATAATAATTGTTCTTGTGTAAATAAGATAGCTAAAGAAAGTGAAATCATCAATAATCTTTTTGTTTTCATTAGTTGTCACCTCCAATATAATGATATCTAAATTTATAAACATCGTTATCATTTAATGAAAGTAAATCTATCCCATTTGAAGAATATAAATCATTTTCATAAATTCCAATATAACTAGTAGACCAATCAGTAACAAGCGAATCTATTTTTAAAATAACTCTACCGCCAATTATTGGTTTAACGCAAGTTGGATCCATATTATATGAACTATCTGCACAACCAATATCATAATTATCTTCTAAAATCGAGAAGACAGAATCTTCTTCTGTAAAATCATAAGTTAAGTTTGAAATAGTATCTCCTGTTTCATCAATAATAATTATTGTAATTTGGCCTTCTAAATCATTATTTTTAGTTTGTGACAAAACGAAAGAACCTGTAAGAAATACAGTGATAACTATTAGAGAAATAATTAGTTTTTTCATTTTTTACACTTCCTGTTTTTATTTAAAATTATACGGATTAACTGGGTTATAAGTATTCGTAAAAGTTTGATAAGCAACTAATGCTAAAAAAGCTTGTGGTGTACTAAAAGATAAGTCTTCAGTATACTCATCACCAATTCCCCATGTAAAAGAACCGGTTGAAGTTTGAAATTCAAGTAATCTCGTAACTAAATTATTGTCACCCTTAGTGTATGCTGTTTCAGTAGGATTGATACCATTAGCTAATAAAGCTAATATAACTTGTGACATACTTGCTGCATTTTCAATGCCTAAATAAGTTGTTTCACCATAAATTAAGTCTCTTGTTTTTAGTCCCCCACTATCAAGTTGGGAAGAAGATACCCATTCAGTAAACTCTGTAATTAAATCATTTACTCCTAATTCATCAGTATAATTGCTTAAAGCAACTAGACTAATTCCACCAGCATCTAACCCTAAATCAAAGGGAGTCGTTGTGAATAAATCATCAATTGCGTTAGTTCTATACGCACTATAATCAATCATATGTTCATAGCTATCTAACACTATTAATCCATATGCAGTTTGTCCGTATGGACCGACTTCCACAATACTATTTAAGCTACTAATTAAATCGTCAGCATTTACACCAACTGCCTGCAATTTTATAATTGCTTTGAAATAATCATTTACATACTCAAGTGTAGAATTATCAACAATATTTGTAACTTCTAATGTAGTTACATATTCATTGACAATACCAAGCAAATATAAGGCAGAAATTACATTGTAATCAATTTCTAAATCATTTACATAATTACAAGCATGATTACTAATAAAGAGCTGGATAGAATCATCAACAGAATTTTCCAAGTAATCACACCAGATAACTTCAAAAAAAAAGATAACAAAGAACTCAAAAGAGTTAATTAATAAAACG
>CBDUWI010000094.1:0-5586 GCA_965370885.1 uncultured bacterium
GATTATTGCTTTTGCGGTAGCGCATCATTTATTTGATATCGAAGCATATGGCGCTGTAGAAATTGCAGCTGGTTATAGTTTAGGTGCATCAAGTATCGCGTTGTTTGGTCGTGTTGGTGGAGGTATTTTCACTAAAGCGGCAGATGTTGGTGCTGATTTAGTTGGTAAACTTGAAGCGGGAATTCCGGAAGATGATCCAAGAAACCCTGCTGTTATAGCTGATAATGTTGGAGACAATGTTGGTGATGTAGCTGGTATGGGTAGTGATTTACTTGAATCTTATGTAAGTTCTATTATTGCCGCAGCTACTATGGGAGCTATCTGGTTTGGTTTAGACGGAGTTATTTTTGTATTTATCGTAGCTGCGGCTGGAGTCTTATCTTCGATAGTAGGTTCTTTATTCGTTAAAGGTAAAGATGGAAGTAATCCTCATAAAGCTTTGAAAAACGGTACATATATGAGTGGATTAATTTTCATTCTTGCAGTAGTTGGATTAAATTGGTATTTTGTTGATCAAGGCGTATTTACTGTTGAAGCAGATAAATTACCTCTATTATACGGACCTTTCTTAAGTATTATAATTGGTCTTATAGTTGGATTAGCTGTTGGTTTAATCAGTGAATATTATACTTCTTCAGAATATAAACATGTAAAAGAAATTGCTAAACAATCTGAAACTGGCCATGCTACAAATATTATTAGTGGAATGGCGACTGGTATGCAAAGTACTGCTATCCCAGTAATATTAATCGCAGTTGGTACTGTTTTAGCATTTAACTTTGGTGGATTATTCGGAATTGGGTTAGCTGCTGTTGGAATGTTAGGTACTGCTGGTATGACAGTTGGTGTTGATGCTTATGGACCAATTGCTGATAACGCAGGTGGTATTGCACAAATGGCTAATCTAGATCCAAAAGTAAGAAAAATTACAGATGAGCTTGATAGTGTTGGTAATACAACTGCAGCAATTGCTAAAGGATTTGCAATTGGTAGTGCTGCTTTAACTGCTTTAGCATTATTTAGTGCATTCACACAAGCTGTTAGAATAGATGGACAACCTTTAACAAGTATCGATATTACTAAAGCTCCTGTTATTTCTGGATTAATGATTGGTGGTATGCTTGCATTCTTATTTAGTTCGTTAACAATTAAGAGTGTTGGTAGAGCAGCAAATAAAATGATTGAAGAAGTTAGAAGACAGTTTAGAGATATTCCTGGTATTTTAGAAGGAACGGGAAAACCAGATTACGCAGAATGTGTAAAAATCTCGACAGATGCTGCTTTAAAAGAAATGATTTTCCCAGCAGTTCTTGCAATCGCATCACCGTTAGTTGTTGGTTTTGTTTTTGGAGCTGAAGCTTTAGGTGGAATGCTTGCTGGTACTTTAATCACTGGTATTATGTTAGCAATCTTTATGGCTAATAGTGGTGGAGCATGGGATAATGCAAAGAAATATATTGAAGCAGGACACCATGGTGGAAAAGGTAGTGACGCTCATAAAGCGGCTATTACTGGCGATACTGTTGGCGATCCTTTCAAAGATACAAGTGGTCCAGCAATTGATATTTTAATCAAATTAATGACTACAATTAGTTTAGTGTTTGCAGCAATGTTTGGTGCTGGAATATTATAATAAACTTAAAACCATTTCTTAATTGAAATGGTTTTTTTTATGTTATAATAAAGTATTGCTTTAGGGGAGGGAATTATGAAAAAATATGTTTACTCATTAATTTTTCTTACATTATTATTTTCACTTGTAGGAACTAAAGAAGTTCAAGCAGATTTTGGTCCGAAACGTTCTTTAAATATTATTGTAGTAGGGGTTGATGAACCTTATTCTCTTGATTTATTAGTTGATGATGGTGAAACTGTTTTTTTTACACCTGAGGAATTGGAATATCATACATTACACTATTATTTAGACACATTTCCAAGTATTTTAAATGGTTATGAAGATGAAGATGGATTCAAGTCACATCACCTCTATTCCAGCATAGTAAATATTAGTAGAACATCATATTCAATTACATCACAAGAATTTGAATTGAATTATCACCCTCCACATTCTTTTAAAATTGTATTAGTAACAGAAAATGATGTATTAATAATTTCTGAAATTATTATATTAGTTGCATTTAATTCCTATGTTACACTTGATTTATCTAATGACGATACAAGTTTTAGCCAATCAAATGTTGGCACAGTAACTGGGAATCTCGATGAAGCAATATTTCATATTGAAACAGCAATTCATACTGCTCTTCGAATAATATTTACTGTATTAATTGAAATAGGAATATTATTTGCATTTAAATACCGAAAAAAGAAAAGTTTTGTGATAGTTACTAGCACAAACATTATTACTCAATTAATAATAAGTTTAATAGTGATAAGTGCAGCTTATTATGGAGGAGTCCTTTTTGCGGTTATTCTACTGATTCTTCTTGAAATTTGTGTTTTTATTGTTGAAGGAATCACCTACATTTTGTTCCTTAAAGAACAAAGCAAAATGACAGCATTAGCTTATACTATAATTGCAAATTTGGGTTCTTTAGCTATTGGGTTTTTCTTTTTAGATAGTATATAATAAGATTGGTGATATTATGAGAATATTAGTTGATGCAGATGCATGTCCTGTAAAGGAAATAATCCTGAAGCTTGCAAAAGAACATAATATAAATGTTCAGATGTTTTTTGATAATTCCCATCAATATGAAGATGGTTATAGTGAAGTCTTTATTTTAGATAAAGGTGCAGATAGTGTTGATTATTTTTTAATTAATAGAGTTCTTCTAGATGATATAATTGTTACTCAAGATTATGGTGTTGCTACGATGGCTTTATCAAAGAAAGCTCACCCAATAAACCAAAATGGCTTAGTTTTTACTGACGATAATATTATGTCTTTACTCAATCAAAGAGCATTTAATCAGAAGATTAGAAGGCATAAAAACCTTAAGGGACCACGCAAAAGAACAAGTAATGATGACGAACAATTTACGAAGAATTTAAGATTATTAATTAATAACTATTTATAGTTGCTTTTTATAAATTAATTTGTTAAAATAATAACGCTTGTTAAAACGGAGGTGACATAAATGGCTAATATCAAACAACAAATGAAAACAAATCTACAAAATGAAAAAAGACGTGTAGCAAATGCTTCTTTTAAATCAGGATTAAAATCTGCGGTTAAAGTAGTTGAAGAAAGTGTTGAAAAAAACGATAAAGAAACAGCTACTATTGCTTTAACACTTGCTAATAAAAAATTAGACAAATCTGTTTCTAAAGGTTTTAATAATAAGAACCATGTCGCTAGACAAAAATCAAGATTATCTAAACTTGTTAATACTTTAAAATAATACTATTAAAGCAGAATAATCTGCTTTTTTTATCAAATATGTTTAAGAAAACTCCGACTTCAAACTAGTTAAGTGGGGGGAGTGTTCACTTGCAATAAAAAATCTCAATATTTATTGAGATTTTTAAGTACCAAGAATAAATAATTCTAATCCGATTTTTTTATCTACTTGTCCTGTTTTAATTTGATAATCTACCTCTTCTAGTTTTATTAGATGTTTTTTAACAGTAGACATATTAACGCTTTTAGCATTCTTTACCATATAATATGCTCTACCACTGCTTACTTTGTAGTGAGATGCTACATCTGGTTGCGTTTTTCCATCATTTAGAAGCAATTTAACTTGCAATATTTCACGATATTTATTAACTAAAATACCTAAGATTCGTAAGGGATCTTCACTATGCATTATTAAATCATTATATATTTCTAAAGCTTTGCTTGTGTTTTTCTCTAAAATCATATTTGTTATTTCATATACATTATCTTCAACATTCTTAGTAATTATTCTCTTAATAATATCAATAGTAATATTATCAATATCCTCTACATATAGCAGTAACTTCTTCATTTCATTCACTGCTACTTGTGTATTATTTTCAACTCTTTTTAAAAACTCGTCTAATGCAGCTCTATCAATATTTTTATTCTGTTTTCCAATTTGTCTTTTAATCCAACTTGATAAATCTACTTTTTTCATTGGTTCACAATGCACAATTTCTGCATGTTTTTTCAATGCTTTTGTAATTGCTTTTCTCTCATCAAGTTTAGCATATGGAGCATTTATTATTAAGATTGTTTCCGATACGGGGTTTTCGATGTATCTAGCTAAAAAACTAGTATCATGTTCAATTTCATTTTTAACTTTCTCATTTGTTAAAAAGTAAGCGTTTCTAATTACAACGACTTTCTTTGGTGCTAAAAATGGTATCGTGGAAGCATCATTAATAGCATTAGAGATGTTTTCTTCATCTGCATCATAAATATTGATATTGAAATCATCAATATCATACTTGCTTATTATTTGATTTGTTTTGCTTCTAACAATAAATGGATCTGAACCATAAAATAAATAGACCTGTTTTTCCATAAAAACACCTCTTTAGTATTATATCATATAATTTAAGGTGAGTGTATTTTTTTATACTCTTTTCCAAAGAAATAAGTGATTACAATACTGCCGTGAAGATCTGTTCGATATAGTTTAATTCCGAGATCTTCATATCTTTGTAAAATCATTTCACTAGGATGGTTATGAGTATTATTTCTTGATACTAGTATAAACGCTTCTTCTGGTGATAATCTATTAATGAAATCAATTGAACTACTGCTTATACTACCATGATGAGGCACTTTCAAATAATCAATATCTAATTTCATTGTAAAATCTTTTTCTCTTTTATTTTCAATATCTCCGGTAAATAAATAATGTTTATCACTAATAAATAAACTAAGAATAATACTTTTATTATTTTCATCTTCATAGACTTTTTCACTTGGATATAAGAATATATCAATATTACCACAAGAAATTAGCTTATTAAAATATTCATAACTATCACGATTGACCAGGTTAACAACATTGAATTCAGATAATACATCATCTGCTTCACCATAATGATCACTATGATAATGAGAAATAATTAAGTAGTCAATCCTCTTAATGTTGTTAGATTTCAAATAATTTACTAAAGCATTGTACTTATCATCTTCTCCAGTATCAATAATAATATTGCATTTATCAAATCTGTCAGTAATAATTGTCGAATCTCCATTAACATCTAGAAAAACAACTTTTTGTGTAAAATTTATATTAGGAGAAATATTTATTAGAAAAATAAACAAAAATAGAAATATCAAAATTTTAGTAAAATCTCTTTTTTTCTCGAAAGTATAAAAAATTGCGTACAAAATTACATAATATATAATGATAAGCAATGGATGGCTAAAGTAAAGCTTTATAATGAATATCTCAAATTTAGAGCTGAAATTCAAAACGAGTTCAAATAAGGAAGTGAACAGTGAATACACGCTATCTAAAAAAGGCAAAATGAAAGTGGCGTATCCAAGCGGTAAAATGACATATGTTATATAGAAAAGAAAAATAACATTAAAAAGTAATGATAATAAATTTACTTGGTAGTTTAAATTTAGAATAATTGGGACAGTTACAAAAAATGCAATAAAACTTAAATTAAATACTTGATTTAATTTTCTTCTTC
>CBDUWI010000095.1:0-5563 GCA_965370885.1 uncultured bacterium
ATGAGCAGTGTAAACACTTTCTTTTATAGCAAAACTTGATTAGCTAGATATTTATTGATTATTTTAATTCTCTTGTGTTGTTTAAGAATTTTTTGAATGCTGATTTCGACTATTAATTCTTCAAGATTAGCAAATGTAAACAATGTTGCTTTCTTTGAGAGTGATTTTATCGATAGAACTGCAAAAAAGTTTACAAATACTGTATCATACTCTCTTATTGGTTTAGTAGGGTAAACAATTAATTCTTTATTAATATAGATTGGAATATTGCTTTTTTGTCTAAGTAATTTTACGGCAGCTGTTCTTCTTCCATCATATGTTGACATGTTTTTAAGGCAAAGAGAGTTTAAGTAATTCTTAAGACCAATATTTAGATTTGTACTCGCAGATTCTGTTTTTAGATAAATTCCATCTTCATTTCTTTTTACATAATACACAATATCACCCATTACTATAATACTGATTGTTACGCTATTTTTTAAGTATTATTAATGAAAAATATATACTTTTTTTAAACAAAGAAAAAGACAAACCTAAGTTTGTCTTAAATCGTTTAATTATCTAATTCTTTCTTCGTTTTCCGGGTCGAAGAAATGCACTTTATTCATATCGAAAGCAAGTTCAATTTCATCACCAATTTTAATATCTGTACGAGCACTAACTTTAGCAATTAAATCTTGTTCTCCAACTTTAGTATGGATATGAGTTTCAGATCCTAATAATTCCGCTACATCTACTTTTAATTTTACTAGCGAATCTTTAAACTCTTGTTTAAGAATACTATCATCATGAATCTCTTCAGGTCTAATTCCTAGTACGATATCTTTATCTAAGAAATTATGTTCTCTTAATAATTCTAATTTAGCTTCAGGAACTTTAACACTAATTCCTTTACCAACAAATATATCTTTTCCTATTTTACCATACATAAAATTCATTGGTGGCGTACCGATAAATCCACCAACAAAAATATTATTTGGATTATCATAAATATCTTTTGGTGCTCCTACTTGAAGAATATATCCATCTTTCATTACTACAATTCTTGAAGCCATTGTCATCGCTTCTATTTGGTCATGAGTAACATAAACAGTAGTTGTTCCAATTCTTTCATGAAGCTTAATAATTTCAGCACGCATTTGCACACGCAATTTTGCATCTAAATTTGAAAGTGGTTCATCCAATAAGAATACTTTAGCATCCCTAACTATAGCGCGTCCTAATGCAACACGTTGTCTTTGCCCACCTGACAAAGCTTTAGGTTTACGGTCTAAATATGGTGTTAATCCTAAAATATCAGCAGCATTTTGTACTCTCTTATTAATTTCATCTTTAGGCATTTTTCTTAATTTTAATCCAAAAGCCATGTTGTCATATACACTCATATGAGGATATAATGCATAAGATTGGAATACCATTGCGATATTTCTATCTTTTGGTGCAACATCATTAACTAATACATCATCAATATATAATTCTCCGGCAGTGATTTCTTCAAGTCCTGCAACCATTCTTAATGTTGTAGATTTACCACACCCAGAAGGTCCAACAAATACGATAAACTCTTTATCTTTTACTTCTAAAGTAAAATCAAATACCGCTTGAACGCCATTATCATAAACTTTATCTAATCCAACAAATTTTAACTCAGCCATAAATACAACTCCTTCGATTTTTTAACGTTAAATATATTATATAAAAAACAATGATTTTTTCATATGTGCAAAGTGCACAAAATCATTGTTTTAATAGTTATAAAGCAAATATACAGCGTTTGCACCTTTAAAAGTTTTGACATTTATCTTTGTATTTAAAATAAAGTTATCAATCCGATAATTTAAAGTATTTCGATGCATAAATAATTCCTTAGAAGTTTTACTTGAATTCATATTATTACTAATAAATTCTCTAACTGTATGAACCACTTCATTGCTAGTTTTATCATTCATATAATTTATTATTTCTTTTTTTAAGTCTAGATTATTTTTAATAACCGCAAAAGTGATAATATCTTCAAAGTAATATACTCCATACGCAATACTTTTAAGAAACTCTTTGATTGATTCGCTTAAATAAAAATCTTCTTCAGAGTAAGGTTCTATGAACATTGTAATATCTTTATTAAAATCCGAAATAATAAGCTCCCTAAAAGTTTCCATATCAAAAGGCTCAGGATTGTAGTAATCAGTATCTAGAACTGTTAATACATCATCCGTTACATCTAAAACACTAAAAGCAGATCCTAAAACTCTAAATAGATCTATAATTTCTTTACTCATCTGTTTTTGGTAAATATACATTCTTCTATTCATCAAATACCACCTAACAATAATTATATCACAAAAAAAGGCAGTTTAACCTGCCTATTTAGATATGTTTTTATAAACTTGTTTAATGTTCTCTTTCGTAAATCCAAAGTATTTAATTGCATCACTACCTGGAGAACTTACGCCAAAACGATCTATCCCATAAACATTATGAGCAAATCGATACCATAAATCTGGAGATCCCATTTCAATTGCTAATCGTTTATTACAAGAACTTGGTAAAACTTTTTCTTGATATTCTTTAGGCATATTTTTAAATACATCCATTGAAGGCATTGAAACAACGCGAACATTAATTCCCTCTTCTTTTAGAGATTCTTGAGTATCTATAGCAAGCATTACTTCGCTTCCTGTAGCAATTAATATCCCTTCGAAATCTTTTGAATCGCTTATTACATATGCGCCTTTCTTAAAATCTTCATATGTAGTTTCTCTTTTTACTTCTAGATTTTGTCTTGATAATGCAATAACAGTTGGTGTGTTCTTTGATTCAAGTGCAAATCGATAACTAAACGCTGTTTCATTTGCATCACAAGGTCTAAATACATTTATATTCGGCGTTGATCTTAACATTGCTAGTTGTTCTATTGGTTCGTGAGTAGGGCCATCTTCGCCTACAGCAACACTGTCATGAGTAAATATATAGATTGCAGGAATATTCATAATTGCTGCCATTCTTATCGCAGGTTTCATGTAATCAGCAAAAACAAAGAATCCACCACTAAATCCTTTTAAATGATGAAGTGTTAGCCCATTTATAATTGCTGCCATCGCGTGTTCTCTAACCCCGAAATTAATGTTTCTACCTAATCTATTTTCTTTAGTAAAATCGCCATTAATTCCTTTGACTTTTGTTGATTTGGTCAAATCAGCACTACCACCAATTAATTCAACAATCTCATTTGATAACTTAGTGATTACTTTTCCACCACTTACTCTCGAAGCTTCTACTGTACCAATTTCTACTGTTTTTAAAACTTCTTCAAAGTTAATATCTAATACACCATTTATAATGTTTTCTAATTTTTTACCAAGTATTGGATATTTTTTTTCATATGCTTCAAATAACTCTTCCCAATCATCTAAAGCCTTTTCTCCTCTAAGAACAGTATTCTTAAAGAAATCTTGATATACTTCTTCAGGTGCAACAAACTCAGGGTAATTATAATTCAAAACTTTTCTCATTTTATCAGTTTCTTCTTTACCTAAAGGAGCACCATGTGTAACACTATCACCAGCTAAAGTTGAAGAATAACCAATAATTGATTTAACTTCAATTATTGAAGGTTTTTCTGTTTTTTTAGCATTATCAATTGCTTTATTCAATGCATTTAAATCATTAGCATCTTCAACTCTTTGATAATCCCAAGCCATTGCTTCGTATTTCATTTTAGTATTTTCAGAGTTAGCCCACTCTAATGGTCCATCTAATTGAATATCATTTGAATCATAGAGAATAATTAATTTCTCTAATCCTAAATGTCCAGCTAAACTCATCGCTTCTTGGGTAACGCCTTCTTGTAAATCTCCGTCACCGCATATTACATATGTAAAATGATCAATTACATTGAAATTATCTTTGTTAAAAGTACTGGCCAAATAACTTTCCGCTATCGCCATACCAACAGCCATAGAAATTCCTTGTCCTAAAGGTCCACTCGTCGAATCAATACCTCCGGTATGAAGATACTCAGGATGTCCTGGAGTTAATGAATTAAGCTGTCTAAACTGCTTTAAGTCATCCATAGATACTTTGTATCCAGAAAGATGTAAAGTAGGATATAGCATCCCTGTAGCGTGACCTGCAGATAAGATAAATCTATCACGATTAAACCATAGAGGTTTATTTGGGGTAACATGCATATGTTTAGTATAAAGCGAATAAATCATCGGAGCTGCTCCAAGGACAATTCCTGGGTGCCCACTATTAGCTTTATTAATTGCATCCATTCCTAAAAAACGTATTGCGTTTATTGATTGTTCCATATTAAAACTCCTTTTCATAATCAAAGTGATATAAATATACAGTTATTTAAGAAACTATCTTGTTTATTATTATACAACAAACTAAAACCATTTCCAACTAATCATATTAAAAATGAACCTTTAAATAAAAAGTTCATTTTTATCATTTATTTAACTATTTTATCAATGTCTCTTAATTCATCATTGCTAAATTCTAAATTATTTAAAGCTTCTAAATTAGAATTTAATTGACTCAATCTACTTACACCAAGAAGAACAGAAGAAATCCCTTTTTGAACACATGTCCAAGATATAGCCATTTGGGCTAATGATTGTCCTCTTTTATCAGCAATTGCTTTTAATTTTATTAGTTTTTCTCTAAGTTCAGGTGTAACATTTCCTTCATTTATAAAAGGTACATCAGGATTTCCAACACGGGAATCCTTAGGAATATCTTTTATATATTTCCCTGTTAATAATCCTTGTGATAATATACTGAAAGGAATTATTCCAACGCCTTCACTAGACATTACTTCATCTAGCTTAGTATCTTGAATCCAACGATTCAATAGCGAAAAACTTGGTTGATGAATAAGTAATTTAATTCCATATGAAGCTAACAAATCTTTTGCTTTTTTTGCGAGATCTGTCGGATAATTTGAGATACCAATATAAAGCGCTTTTCCTTGGTTTACAATATCAGCTAATGCCTTCATTGTTTCTTCTAAAGGAGTATTATAATCTGGATGATGATGATAAAAAATATCAACATATTTTAATCCTAATCTATTTAGAGATTGATCAATTGAAGCCATTAAATATTTTCTACTTCCGTCATCACCATATGGTCCTTCCCACATACCATATCCAGCTTTTGTAGAAATGATTAGTTGATCGCGATAAGGAGCAAGCTCTTTTGCTAATATTTTACCTAAGTATGATTCAGCACTTCCTCCAGGTCTTCCATAATTATTAGCTAAATCAAAATGTGTTATCCCACTATCAAACGCTTTTAATACTACTTCCTTCACTTCTTCAAATGGTTTTTCCTCACCAAAATTTTGCCAAAAACCAAGTGATAATTGTGGTAATTTCAGTCCACTTTTGCCGACATAATTATAAGGCATTTTTTTATATCTATCTTTCGCAGCAATATACATATTAATCCTCCTATTTTAATCTATTAAGCATTTCATTATAGTCTTTCTCACTAATTTTAAACTGTTTTTTTAATCTTTTAAAAACTCTTAGAATCGGTTCTTCTTTTTCGT
>CBDUWI010000096.1:0-5512 GCA_965370885.1 uncultured bacterium
ATGATTAAATATCTAAGTGAATATATGCAAGAAAAGAAATATGTGAAATTGTTAGATATTACTTTATGCAAAGCAAATAGATCGGTACCTGAACTGATTTCAAAACAAATTGAAGAATTAATTGAGTGAAGAACAATCAAAACTAATTTCATAATTTAAACATATTATAAAGCTCTTTTTTTATCTCAAATAAAATAACTACAACAAATATCGACTTTCAATTGTTATACATATATAATATAATATAGTAAATTATATCAATTTTAGTTTAATGGGAGGTAACATAATGAGTAAGTTCTTCAAAATTGTATTAAATATTCTTGTTTTATCATTAATCTCAGTTTTTGTTTATAATATATTAGTTAACGACAAAAATAATGAACTTGAAGTTACTTGTATTTCTGATTATGTGGCTGAACTAAACGAGATGAACTTAACTTGTGATGTTTTAGACAGTGGTGAAACCATTTCAAATGATCATCCTTTAACTATATATTTATACGATGCTGATGAAGTGCTTCTTTATGAACAAACATTATCTAATGGTGAAAATATTATTTTATTTGATTTTCTTGATTATAATACTCTTTATCAAATATCAATTGATGGTTATAACTTTATTCAAAAAGAATACATAAGTAATAACTATTTTGAATATGTTTTTTCGACTATAAGCGAAGGAATTAATATTCCTACTTTTATCCTGAACGAAGTAAGCAAAAGTGATTTAACTTACGGATTTGAGATTGAATTAACGGATATCGATTCGATAGTAATTTCTATTCTTATTGAATTATACAATGTAGATGATTCTCTATTATATAATGAAACTGTAACTGATTTAGAAAATATGGAATTCACTTACGAAGGTCTCGCCTCTGAAACTGAATATTATATTAAAGTTACCGCCTTATACAAAATTAATGATTTTAATAATACTGCAGTAGTTGTTGAAGATTATCCATTTACTACTCTTAGAACTTTATTAATACCTAGTGCAGAAATATCTAATGTAATTAATGACTTAACTACTTTAAGTTTTGATCTTAGTTTAAATGATGAAGACTCTACTAATGTCACTTACACAGTCGAATTATTGAATCTTGATGGTTCATTGTTAGATTCATTAGTTCCTGAAACAACAAATGTTTTATTTGATGTTAGTGCTATTACTGGTGATTACAAAATTACTGTTAAGTCATCTTATTTGTTTATGGACATAACTTATACTGATATCGAGATTTTATCGTTTAATATTTATAATAATGATTATTCAAATTTCTTTATTATTCCAACATTATCTATCGTAGATACTTCACAACCTCTTTCGGATTATGATGACTATGCAAACTATATTTATTCATATCTTAACGAAGGAGTATCGGAGTTTACAATAAATTGTACAGCCCCTGTGGATTGTACTGAATTGGTAAATAATTCACTATATTTGGGAATACCTTTTGGAATATCAAATTTATTACATCCTTATTACGATATCCGCCATATTGGTTATTCTTTTACAACTACAACAATTGTTTTTACTACATTAGTTAATTATACACAGGAAGAAATCATTGAGGTCAATCAAGCTATAAACAATATTTTAAATTCGATTATTACTGATGAAATGGATGATAACGACAAAATATTAGCAATACACGATTATATTATTAATACAAGTGAATATGATTTAGATTGCTTAGAAAACAATGCAACTTGCGACAACGATCACACTGCTATTGGAATCTTGTTTGATTATAATGCAGTTTGCGAAGGTTATGCTCACGCGATGGATATCATGCTTAGGGCGTTGAAAATTCCATCATTCCGTTTGAATTCAGATACGCATCAATGGAATGTCGTTTATTATGATGGGGGATGGTATCATGTTGATCCGACATGGGATGATCCAATTACCCAAAATGGAACTGATAAATTAATTCATGATTATTTCTTAATTACTACTGAAGAATTAAATATTTTAGATACTACAGACGCTCATGATTTTAGTACTGAATTTGTAGATTTTATAGAATAATTTTAGAAAAATATAGTTATGTAAAAGATTGTTAGATTTCCTAACAATCTTTTGTTTACATTATTTCAGTTTTTAAAAAACAACTAACTGTTAACGTTACTTTCAAATCTCTTATATTTATTTTTATCCTTTGGTAGTACTATTTTTGATACTTCTATATTTATTATCGGATTTGTTATATTGAATTCTTTCAGTTCTATAACTAATTTGTTTTTTAGTTCTTTTTTTATTCTAATTTCATCTTCATTATTTAATAAATCAATAGTCAAAAATATTTCATTTATATTATTTTGAATTACTTTGAATTCTCTTATATTGTCACTAACGACAATTATCCATCTTACAAACAAATCAGGAAAAATATACTGTGTTTTATTGTCATTTGTACTAAAGTAAATAATATCATCTCTTCTACCAAGAATTTTCTTAATCCTTCTAAAATTAGAACCACATTCGCATTTCGTATCAAGAACTATCATATCGTTCATTTCATATCTTATTAGTGGTTGAGCATAATTCACTAAATTAGTAATAATCATTTTATGTCCTATTTGGTTATCTTTTTTTATTAGTTTACCTTCTTCATCATACAATTCAATATAAACTAAATCTTCGTTAATATGTAAATGACCTTTTTTACATGCACTTGCCATCTGTCCTTCACTAGCTTGATAAATTTCAATAACTTTAGTATTAAACTCTTTTTCAAATTTTTCTTTTTCAACTTCTTCTAACACTTCAGCGTATGTCATGATTCTTTTTAATTTTAATCTTATCTTTTCTTTATGCGGTAATAATTGTCTTATCAAAGAAGGTGGAGCCATTAAAATATTAATTTTTTGTTCGTTAATCGTCTCAATTATTTTTTCAATTGGTTCCATCGTTGATAAATAATTTAGCGACACCATAAACCCATTAATATCCTCAAATCCTTGTGAGAAAACTCTCAGCATAAATAATATTTTAAATGGCATTAATCTTATGGGTAATCCTGATCTTGCTAAAAAGACAGCCGGTAGTCTTTCTGTCATTTCTTTTGGCGTAATGAAAATACCTTTATTCCCGCTAGTTCCACTACTTAACCCAACAACGTATTTATCTAAATAATAACCTAGATAGTCTTTATCGTTTTCTTTACAAACTGCGTATTCTAACACTGAATCTTTATCAATATTACACGTGTTTAAATTAGTAAAATTATCCATCATTATACTTTTATTGATGCTTGGCAATTTATGATAATCGAACAATGTATCGAATGAAAAATCATGATATAGATCGTGATAAAATACGCTATTTTCTTTAGCGTAATTATAGATTGCTTTTAATTGTGCTAATTGATATTTTTCAATCTTTTTTAATGAGTAAAATTTCCGATGATAAAGCAAACGAAAATAATCGTATAACCCTCTTAATACATTCATTATAATCACCTATTTATTTAGTTTATCTTCTTTAGCTGATCCACCATATTTTGCCATTAATTTTGTATAAAAGTATTCTAATCCATATTTGTAGTTATACTTACTCCATACCTTAAGTAATAGACCCCATATAACAGCCAATACTAAACCAATTATAATTGATGCTGTAATCCCTAAATACAAATCTGTATTAAATAACTTCATAAGTTCTAAAAACAATGATGAAAATATTTGTTCAATAAAGAAAACAGTTAATCCCGCTATCCCAAAACGATATAAGAATCTTGAAAACACATTTAATTTTGTATCTTTATCATTAAGATCATAAACTTTTAAAAATGCATAAATAATTAATTTAAATAGACCTATTTGTGCAATCATTATCGAATACCACTTGTAATCGATAGATCGTTCTAACATTGTATCTTCAGTATTTACGTATAAAAAGATACCAACTATAAAAAATGTAGCCCCACTAATTAATACATATCTTTTTAAGACCTTTTTGTCACCATTTATTAACAATGTTGAAATCCAAGCACCAAACAATGCAAATGTTAAAAATGGTAATATTGGATTATTCTTATTAACTACCCAGTTCAACATGATTACTAAAAAATGATTCCCATTATCAACAGCTTCAATATAAACATCATATAGAGGTACTCTTAATGCAGAAATACCTAATACTATTAATGCAACTAAATAATAATATATCGACTTATTCTTTAGTAATTTAATGTATTTAAATCCTACTACTGTTATTAAGCTTAATAATATAATATTCATTCCAATCATTATTAAGCTATCAATATATAGAACTCTTTCCATACTAGGTAAGATAAATCTTCCACTCTTAATTAATTCAACTAGTAATGAATTATCAAAGGTATTAGAATCAAACTTAATTAAACCTGGTCCCGTTACTAGAAAATAAAAATATGCAATAAGTAAAATATATAAGGTAGCAACTAAAGAGTACTTTAGAACATCTTTAAAACTGTACCCTTTTTCTTCAATCTTACGAAATGCTTGAATAGTATGTCCTAATCCACTAATCATCGCGAATAATCCGGCAAACATTAAAAAGAATCCAATTAAAGTAATAATTAATGGTGGATTATCAAAATCTATTTCAAAAATTCCACTATAAAAATAAAAAGCAGTATGTAGGCTTATGACGCAAAATATCCCTAATCCTCTCAAAACATCAATTCCTAAATAATGTTTTTTCATCTTATCACCTTTCCAAACTATTTAATCTTTTCTATAAATTCATTATAGCATAACAATAATTCTTTAATAAAAAAATGACATCCAAAATCGGATATCATTACTACTTTTTCAATTTCAGCAAATAATTATATTGCCACTCACTTTCTTGCATGGTTGCTTTATTTCTCTCAAGAGGTTCAACTGTATAAGCAAAAGCCTTAACTGCGTAAGCTGCTGCATGAATAGCATGTCTTGCGACGTGAGTTGTTGCAGCAGCATGACCTGCTGAACGAGCAGCTGAAATAGCACTATCTTTATGAGCTTCACGAGCTGCTGCGTGTGATGCAGATGCAGCCTTACGCACTTCCCCAGTTTTTATATCTCCTACTACCCACTTTGTTGTTGCTGTAATAGCTTCTCTTGGTCTTTCATCATTAGGACACTCTACTTCAAAATACTTAAGCACATGCTTTGCGCAATCTATCGCAAAGATTACAGTGGTTTTGTGATCCAACTTATTTAGTAAATCTGACATGTCGCTTTTAATATTGTTAATTTTATCAGTATCTATATATTTTGATTTTTCCATTTAATCACCCTTTATACATTAGTTATTTATGAAGTTTCTCTGATTTAATTACCAAGATATTTAAGCCTAATACTCCAGCTTTATTATGTTTTGATTGATAAACAAATATATCCTTTTCAACTTCAATTATTTTCATAAAATCGCCTCAATTTATTTTATCAAATAAGAAGTTCACTTACAAGTTGGTTTAACGCAAATACTATATTAGATAATTTTCTTGGTCAATTCCAAGCTGAAGCATATAGT
>CBDUWI010000097.1:0-5502 GCA_965370885.1 uncultured bacterium
CCCTAATTTACATTTACTTAATAAATCGATTTGTTCTAAAAGTAATCTCTCTTGAATTTCCATAAATTCATCCAATGTTAAATCAAGAAACCCTAAATAGGCTTTCCAGATTTTCTGATAATCTTCATCTAGTAACATTTGCTTTAAGTTCTTCATCGTTTCCTCCATGGTCCTGTAGTTATGAATCTCTCTATACTTTGGAAGTTAGGAAATAGCATTGGTGTAGATTTAATATAGCTTTCGTAATTATCGAAGAGCTTATGAAAAACAAATCTTTCCTGTAAATAAACATATCCTATGTTAGAAACCGTCCAAATTAATCCTGCGTAAAGTAAATAGTAATTTTGAAATACTAGGAAGGCCGAAACATATAAAAACAAAAACCAGAGTACACCAGGATGTCTTGATAGTGAATATGTCCCAGTAGTTACAAGATTATTTTTATTGTTTAAAGCATATGCCTCGATTCCAATTTCAACAAATACAGAGTAGAGCAAAAGTAAACTAAAAAGCACCATTAAAACTCCAAAGAAAATTCTTAATGGAAAATAAATATTTACTCCACTTTTTAATGTTAAAATTAAAGCAGTACTACCTAAAATCAAAATCATACCACTTAAACCGAAAAAGTACTTTAAAAAATATTTTTTATAAAGTAGGCACAAATCAAAAAGCAATAAAAATACAAATCCGAGTATTCCAGCCCATAAATACAACATTTGTGTTCGCCTACTTTCTTATAATTTTATAAATCTATTTCAATATCAGCCTGCAAAATGTAAAAAATTCTTTCCAGATAATTTATTTTATATATATATTTAGTCTTTTTAATATAATATATAATAATAATAAAGATGAAAAGCTCATATATGACCCATTTAGTATTACAAATATAAAAAGTTCTATTTTAGTTGTATTTTTTCTGCTAAAAAAAAATGCAAAAAATCGCTTTAATTTACTGATTATTCTAATATTTTAGTTTTCTTTAAAATATGGTTGTAGCGAAAACGCTAACATGTTATAATGTATTCGTATTTTTTTCATTGATTTAAACAAATAAGGAGGAATTATGGAATACAAAATATTAGCTATAAATCCAGGATCTACATCGACAAAAATTGCTGTTTATTTAGGAAGAAAATTAGTTTTTCAAAAAAGCATCAAACACGATTCTGAGTTTATAAATACGTTTGACCATGTAATTGATCAATTACATTTTAGAGAGCAATCAATCCTTCAAATTTTAAGCGATGAAAAAATTGATTTAGAATCTTTTGATGCCATTGTAGGCAGAGGCGGAATGTTAAAACCAATACAAGGTGGAACGTATTTAGTCAATGAGGCAATGGTAAATTATGTTACAAAAGCACTCCGAGGAGAACACGCATCTAATTTAGGTTGCGTCATTGCTAAAAAGTTAGCTGATTCAATTAATAAACCTTCTTACATAGTTGACCCAGTTTCTGTTGATGAGATGGAAGACATAGCAAGATTCACGGGAATGCCTGAGATAAAAAGACAAAGTTTGTTTCATGCATTAAACCAAAAAGCAATCGCTTTAAAAGCTGCAAATTATTTAAAAACAGACTATAATAAACTAAATCTAATTATTGCTCATTTAGGCGGGGGAATTAGTGTTGGTGCTCATCACTTTGGTAAAGTAATTGATGTTAATAATGCACTTGATGGTGATGGTCCGTTATCTCCAGAACGCAGCGGTACAGTACCAATGGGTCCACTTTATAAAATGGCATTTAGCGGCAAATATTCATTACAAGAAATCAAGCGTAAGAATTATGGTAGAGGTGGGCTTGTTGCTTACTTAGGAACAAATGATGGATTTGAAATTGATAAAAAAATTCAATCTGGTGATAAAGAAGCATTATTCCTTGTAGGGGTTATGTGTTATCAAATTGCTAAAGAAATAGGTGCTTTATCAACTGTTCTTAAAGGTGAAATTGATGCAATAGTTCTTACTGGTGGATTAGCGTTCAACAACTCTATCATTGATTTGGTAAAAGAAAGAATCTCTTTTATAGCCAAAGTTCTCGTATTCCCTGGCGAAGACGAGATGGAAGCATTAGCACTTGGCGCATTAAGAGTTCTAAATAAAGACGAATTACATAAGATCTATACTTAGGAGGTACATATGATTAAATCAATGGACAAATTAGTTGATAAGGCTAAGAGAATTAAAACAAAAATTTTAGTTGTTGCTTGCGCTGCTGATGAACATGTATTAGAAGCAGTTGAAATGGCTCGCATAAACAATATAATTAATGGTATATTAGTTGGCGATGAAATGAAAATAAAAAGTATTTTAACTAATCTAAAAATAAATATTAACAACTTCACTTACATTAATGAAACAGACAATATAGAAGCTTGTAACATTTCAGTTAAACTGGTTAGTGAAAATGATGACTATTTTTTGATGAAAGGTTTAGTTGATTCGAGTATTATATTAAGAGCTGCCTTAAATAAAGAATTTGGATTACGAACAAAAAATAGGATTTCACATGTTAGTGTAATAGAAGTACCTACTCACGATAAACTAATATTTATGAGTGATGGGGCAATGAATATAGCTCCAACATTAGATGAAAAAAGACAAATTATTGAAAACAGTGTCTTAATAGCTAATGCTGTTGGTCTAGAAAATCCTAATGTAGGAATTATTTGTGCTGTAGAAAAAGTGAATCCACAAATGGAAGCAACTATTCACGCCCAAGAACTTGCAAAAATGAATAGATCAAAAATAATAACTAATTGTATAGTAGATGGACCTTTTGCTTTTGATAACGCGATAAGCAAGGAAGCAGCGTTACACAAAGGAATAAAAAGCCCTATTGCAGGTGATGTTGACATCTTCATAATGCCACAAATTGAGGCAGGTAATATTTTTTACAAGACATTGATGTTTCTAGCAAGTGCTAAAGGTGCAAGTGTTATAGCAGGAGCTACAAAACCTATAGTTTTAACATCCCGAGCTGATTCAACAAAAAGTAAATATTATTCAATTGCATTAGCTGCATTAGTTACAAACTTATAGATTGGGAAGGAGTAATAATATGTCTACAAGAAGCAAATTACAAAGATCGGAAATCGGTTCAAAAAATCCCCATATCTTTAGTAAATTTAGAACTACTATAGAAACTGCATTTTATCGAAATAATGTAATTAAAGTTACATCCTTAAAACATGCCTATGAATTAGCAAAAAACTCTAAAGGGACAATAGTTACTGATATGGATGTTTTTAAAGCAAAAGAATTAGATTTACCAGAAGATGCTAAAGTCTTAATATTCAATGATGGTATAATTACTGGTAGACAAGCTAAAGTGAGAAAATTGATAGATAAAACAAATATAAATCTCTATTCAGAGGTCTTAAGGAACTCAATATTTAATTCTCGTAAAAAAACGATGTATCATGCAGTAGCTTATGTTGGGCTTCATGAAGATTTCATGGTAAAAGCACACCTTTTAATTCCTGAGGGCTATGAAAATACTCTCTACTCTTGGCTTTTAAATTTCCAAAATAAAAATATGGAAGTTGATGCAATGTATGAAAGATCTACTGAATTAAATGAAGGAGACATCTTCTTGTATTCTGATCCTGATGAATTTGTTAAAGAAAATGAAGAAGGTCTATCTATTTTCGACCATACTACGAATTGTGGTGCTTTATTGGGATTAAGATATTTTGGCGAACACAAAAAAGCGACATTAACTATGGCTTGGTCTGTAGCTTCAAGAAATAATTATACTTCATGCCATGGCGGCCAAAAAAGATTTAATTTAGAAAATAACGAGACATTTATTGCCGGTGTATTTGGACTTAGTGGTAGTGGTAAAAGCACAATAACTCATTCGTTACATGGAGGTAAATATGATGTTACTGTTCTTCATGATGATGCTTTTGTTATCTCAAATATAGACGGATCAAGCATATCATTAGAACCTTCATATTTTGATAAAGTTCAAGATTATCCAACAAATAATTCTGATAATAAGTATTTAGTAACAATGCAAAATGTTGGAGCTACATATGATAATAATAATAAGTTAGTACCAGTAACCGAAGATATCAGAAATGGAAATGGGCGAGCATTAAAATCCAAATTTTGGACAAAACAAAGAGCTTACAAATTCGAGAATAAAATTGATGCAATATTTTGGATAATGAAAGATGACACATTACCGCCAATTCTAAAAATTAACTCATACGTTTTAGGAAGTACTTTAGGAGCGACATTAGCGACAAAACGCTCATCAGCTGAGCATGGTTTTACTAAAGATGAATTAATTATTGAGCCTTACGCAAATCCATTTAGACTTTACCCATTAAGAAACGATTACAATAAATTTAAAGATCTATTTGAAAACACAAAAGTTGATTGTTATGTGATAAATACTGGTTATTTCTTGAATAATAAAGTGACTCCAACTATGACGCTTAATCTAATTCAAGATATAGTTTCAAAGAAAATCATCTTTAAACAATTAGCTAACATTAAAGAACTTAGCTTTGTTGATATTAAAGGTTTTAACCCTGATTTTTCAGTAGATTCATATAAGGATTTGTTTATGAAAAGATTAGCTTCAAGAGTCGATTATATCGATGGTCTATATAATCAAGATATTTTACCAATCGAAGCGCGAAAAAGTATTCTAAACATTATTAATAAAGTTAAAGAAATCTAAATAATAAAAGCATCTTAATTTTAAAATTAAGATGCTTCAGACTGTTGACTAATGGCACCTTTCAAAAAGAGGGTGCCATTTTTTTGTGGATAAAATAATAATTTAGCAAAGAATAACGAATATTCAGATAAAAAGAGGAAAATAAGGACTGTTTTTGTGGTTTAGCTAGCCAATTGGCTAGCTTTTTCAAATTCATAGATGCGTAAATAAGCATCACAGAATCGTTCACTCGATCGATTCCACGATACCTAGTATATCTTAGACCATGATTTTCTTTACCATCAGCAAAGACTCGTTCAATTGTTTCTTTTCTTTTAGGATAAAGTTCTTTATGAACATCAGAATGTCTGATGTGTTCAGTTTCTTCTTTATAAGATTCCCAAAGATGTCTAGTGATAAGTTTTTGAGGAGGATTACTTTCGGTACATTTAGATTTTGAAGGACAATGTGCACAATCAAATTTATTTGATTTATATTCACGATTACCATCTCTATTAGTCGTTGAGTATTTAAGTGTTTTACCTTCAGGACAAATATAGATATTCAAATATTCATCATAGACAAATTCATATTTTTTAAAGAACCCTTTTTTAGTCATTGGCCTTTTATAAGGCATAATAGGTAATTTATTATCATCAAAAATAGTTTTACAAATATGTGGAGTAACATAACCAGCATCTAAAGAAATATATTTTACATTAGCCATAATATCATTTTCAATAATATTATATAATCCATAAAAGGAAATACTATCGTGAACATTACCAGGAGCTAAATAAGAACCGAGTACAAAGCC
>CBDUWI010000098.1:0-5378 GCA_965370885.1 uncultured bacterium
TAAGAAGCCCCCTCTTCAAATTGAGTTACTCAATTAAGTGGTGGGAGTGTTCACTAGTAGTTGGTATAACAGGGTATTTGATTTATAAATTCAATATGTATGTGCTAAGAAAAATGAAAGTAGAAGAAAAAGTTATTTTCAGATTATCACTTTCATTAGCAATTATTACTGCACCTTGGACTTTCTTAATTCCTGCATCTTTATTTATTTAAACAATAATATTTTAAAAAGGAGTGATTAAATTGTTTAGAAGAGACAAATTAAGTGTATTAGCATGGATAGTTTTAATTATTATATTAAGTATTCCAATATTAAATATTGTATTTGCTGTATATATGTTTATTGGGGGAAGATCAAGTGACACTGTTAAGAATTTCTTTATTGCTTATTTAATATTGTACTTTTTAGCATTTTTCGGAATGTTTAACGGCGCATTTGAAAATATGCAAGGATTATTTGGCATTTAGTAAAATTGAATTAACTTTTAATATTAAGTGTTTATAATTATGAATTACACGTTCACAAAAGACTATTTAAATTGTAAAAATAGTCTTTTTATATTATAATAAAGATTAGCTTTTTTATGAAAGGTGTGGACTGTTTATGTACGAAAAAGAATATAAAAAATGGTTGAATAATAAAACTCTTAATGAAGAACTAAAGACAGAATTAAGAAAGATGAATAATAAAGAAGCAGAAGACGCTTTTTATAAAAATTTAGAGTTTGGTACTGGCGGGATGCGCGGTGTAATTGGTGCTGGTATAAACCGCATGAATACTTACACAATTAGGAAAGCAAATTATGGATTTGGAAAATATTTATCCACCCATTATAAAAATGAATTATCACGTGGTGTTGTTATTGCATATGATAATAGATTTAAAAGTGTTGAATTTGCGAAAGAGTCCGCTTGCGTTCTCGCAAGTTTAGGAATAAAATCTTACTTATTTGAGAATTTAAGACCAACCCCAGAATTATCTTTTGCGGTTAGACAATTAAATGCTATTGGGGGAATCGTTGTAACAGCTTCGCATAATCCTCCTAGATACAATGGTTATAAAATCTATGATGAAGATGGGTGTCAGTTAGTACCAAGATACGCTGATGAAGTTATAAAATATGTTGATGAAGTAGAAGACGTATTTAATATAGATTACATTGATTATGATAAAGGAATTGAAGATGGTCTTATTACGATTATTGGTAAAGAGATTGATGAAAAGTATTTAAAACAAGTTGATACAGTACAATTAAATCGCAATTTAAAGAAAGACATATGTATTGTCTTTACTCCTTTACATGGAACTAGTGCTATTTTAGGATTAAAATCACTTGTTAGAAATAACTATAAAGTTATTCCTGTTAAAGAACAAATGATACCTGACCCAAATTTTAGCACTTTAAGTTCACCTAATCCGGAAAATAAAGAGTCTTTTGAATACGCGATTAAATATGGTAAAGAACATAATGCCCAGCTTTTAATAGCTACTGATCCTGATGCTGATAGACTCGGTGTTGCTTGTTTACATAATGATGAGTATATACTACTTACAGGTAATCAAACAGGAGCGATTATGCTTGAATACATCTTAAAAACAAGAAAAGAACAAGGAACTTTACCGAGAAAAGGAATGGTTTTTAATACAATTGTTACTAGTGAACTTGGTGCTGTTATTGCTAAGAAATACGCGATGGATGTAACGAGTACTTTAACTGGTTTTAAATTCATTGGTGAACAAGCAAAATTACTTGAAAATACGGATTATGAGTTTGTGTTTGGCTATGAAGAAAGTTATGGATATGTTATTAAAGACTTCGTTCGTGATAAAGATAGTATCCAAGCTTTATTATTAATTAGTGAGGTAGCTAATAAGTTATTGCTTGAAGGGAAAACTTTATACGATAAATTACTTGATTTATATAGTGAATTTGGTTACTATATAGAAGATTTGACAAATATTCAACTTGAAGGTGTTATTGGTGAAAATAGAATTAAGGAAATTATGAATTATTTTCGCTTAAATAAACCGACTATTATTAATGAACTAGAAGTAGTTAAAGTTGAAGATTATAATAAATCTATAAAGTATGAAAATAATTTAGAGACAGTAATAAATTTACCTAAATCTAATGTATTAAAATTTATTTTAATTGATGGTTCTTGGGTTGCCTTAAGACCTAGCGGTACTGAACCCAAATTAAAAATTTATATTGGTGTTTTAGATAAGAATTTAAATCTTTCTAAAAAGAAAAACGAGTTAATAAAAAAAGCAGTATTAAATATTATTGATACCATATGGCTAAAGTAGAGGACGTGGTTTCATGATTAAGAAATCGAGATATGTTAGCGACTATAAGTCGCTTGATAAAACTTTGCCTTCGATAAGTTTTGTTACACCAGTAGAAGTTTTTATTCATCTGCAAAATAATAGATGTAAAACTTATGATATATATGTCAAAGAAGGCGACAAAGTAAGACTTGGTGAAGTTATTGGAATGCGCCATGGAGGTTTCTTTGAACAACCAATTCACTCAACAATTAGTGGTGTTGTCGGTAGTGTTAGTAAAAAGTTTCACCGTACAGGACGTAAGGTGGATGTAATTGAAATTAAAAATGATTTTCATGATACTTTTCATGAGAGTATTGTTGATAGAACTGATAGTGTAATTGAAAAACTTACACAAGATGAAATGGTCGAGATTGTCAAAGAAAATGGATTAGTTGGTCTTGGTGGATCAGGATTTCCTACTTATATAAAATTAGCAACAAAAGATAAAATTGATACGGTAGTTATCAATGCTGTTGAATGCGAACCTTATTTAAGCAATGATTATCGAAGGATTTTAGAGAATCCAACAGAGATTATCGAAGGTTTAAAATACATTATGCAAGCCTTAAAAGCTAAAAAGGGATTAATAGCTATTAAGTCGAAGAAAACATCTTTATATCAAATATTAACTCAAGTACTTGCTACAAGGTATAAAGATTTAAATGTTGAAGTTGTTAAACTTGGAAATCATTATCCTCAAGGCTGGGAAATAGAAGTGTTTAAATGGGCTCTTGATATTAATATCCCTCATGGTGAATTACCAACTAAATACGGTGTAATTGGTTTTAACGTTTCAACAACATTTGGTATATATAACGCTATTAAACATAATCTACCAGTTTATGAAAGACATTTTACTGTCAATGGAGATGCTGTAAAATTTCCCCAAAATATTTTAGTTAGAGTAGGTACATCAGTAAAAAAATTAATTGAATTAAGTGGTGGATATGATGAAACAGCTGGTGAAGTATTAGTAGTTATTGGCGGCCCAATGATGGGAGTATCAACTGTAAGCGATGATGTTGTTGTATCTAAAACTACGACATCTGTTCTTATCTTTAAAAATGCAGAATATAAAGAGGAACCGTGTGTAAGATGTGGTAGCTGTGTTTATAGTTGCCCTGTTCACATAGAACCAGTGCAAATAATGAACGCTGTTAAAAGAAATGATAAAGATTTAATGAAAGGACTGGAAGCTTTTAAATGTATTGAATGTGGACTTTGTACTTATGTATGTACTAGTAAAATTCACGTTACTGATTACGTTAGAAAAGCTAAACAGTTGATTGGGTGATATTATGGATAATATAAAGCCAAAAATTATTAGAAAAACTAGTCCTTATTTAAGAAGACCACAAGCAAGTGTTACTCGTATGATGCGCGATGTTATTATTGCGTTATTACCTGTGACGATATTTGCTATTTATAAATTTGGTTGGGCTGCAGTAATAATAATTACTCTAAGTATCTTATCGATGGTTTTTACGGAATATGTATATTATCAAATAGTTGATAAACTAGATGGTGAAAAATTTAAACTTAAGAACAAAAGTTTTACTTTATATAATTATAGTGTAGTTACAAGCGGATTAATATATGGGTTAACATTACCTGACAATACACCTTGGTATATCGTTGTAATCGGTGGAGCAGCAGGGATTTTTCTTGCTAAGTTAATCTTTGGTGGTATGGGACAAAATATCTTTAATCCTGCTGCTGTAGCAAGAGTTTTTGTTGTTGTTAGTTTTGGAACTTTAATGAGTTACGATGTTGGTAGTGTTGACGCTGTAGCTGGGGCTACTGCACTTGAGGTTTTAAATAATAATGCTTTTGATCCTACTATTCTTGATAATTTTAGAATTGTTGACTTATTTACGGGAATGGTAATTCCCGGAAGTATTGGAGAAGTTAGTGCAATTCTCATTATTATTGGTGGGATATATTTAGCTTTTAGAACAAGCTTTGAAGTTAGAATTCCTTTAGCTTTCGTTGGTACCGTATTCGTTCTTGCGGGTAGTGTTGCTATCTTTAAGGGACTTGATATTTGGTATCCATTATTTCATGTATTTAGTGGTGGTTTATTGTTTGGAGCTATATTTATGGCAACTGATCCAATAACCTCCCCGATAACGAAACCTTCTCGGATTTATTACGGTTTTCCTTTAGGAGTAATTACATTTACTATTAGATTATTTGGTGCAGCTCCAGAGGGAGTAATATTTAGTATTTTGATTATGAATATGTTTGTACCAACTTTTGATTATTACAAATGGACAAATTCACAATTTACTAAAAGACAAATTATTATATTCGCAATTATTGTAGTAGTTACGATTGCGATAACGTTAGTAGGTGTTAATTATGTTTGATAAATTAAAAACTGCTTTAGTATTAGTTGTTATCGGGGGCTTAAGTGGCTTAATAATTTACGGAATAAATGAACTTACTGAAGATGTAATTGCAGAAAATAGATTAGAGCAAGAAAGAAGCTATTATCGTGAGATTTTCGAATTAAGTAGTGATGCTGAAATATTATATGATGAAGAAAATCCTGAAGGAGAATTATTAGAAATATTTGATATTGAAAATAATTTAATAGGCTTTATTTTTAAAGGTGTTGAAAAGAATAATTATGGTGAAGTTACTGTCTTAGTAGGGATCTACGCTGATGGAACAATAGCAAAAGTTGTTATCTCATCAACGACGAATACACCAAATTATGTTAAGAAAATTACTAGAGATTATATAGATAATTTTACCGCTCAAGACATAGATGATTTTGATATCGATGCAAAAACAGGGGCATCATACACTTATTCATCTTTAGTAAGTGCGATTAAAAAAGCTAGCATACTCTTCTTAGAAAGTGAGGGGATGAACTAATGACTAAAAAAGAAAACTTTCTAAAAGGATTTATTAAGGAAAATCCGATATTTGTCTACTTACTTGGAATGTGTCCTGCATTAGCTGTGACGGGTACCTTTGAAACTAGTTTAGGAATGGGATTACTTGTTATCTGTGTATTAACAAGTAGTCAAATTGTTGTT
>CBDUWI010000099.1:0-5329 GCA_965370885.1 uncultured bacterium
ACCTTGTGAAAATGAATACTTTATCACATTAGTATCATAATTATTAATAGCTTCCATAAAGACTTTTGGAGTTTCAATATCTGGTTGTCCTATATTTAAATGATATACTTTTTTACCTGTTTTTTTTACTCTTGTTGCAATTGGAACTAATTTTCTAACAGGTGATTCTTGCATTGCTTTTATTCTATTTGAAAATTCCATTGATTTAACCCCCTTATAATGAAAATCAATATAATTGTAACACCCTTGATTTATGATTTCAATAGGAAAAAATATAAGAGATGAAAACTCTTACAATATATATGATAGATATTAGATTTAATTAATAATTTGCAAAAACTTCTTGTGAAAATGTTTTCATTGAAAAAACGGTAAAAATGCAAAATAAATCATTTTAAAAGGGCTATTTGTGGCGGTTTGTAAATTGTTCAAAAATTTATTATATTTTTTAGTGAAAACGCTTGTTTTAATAATACTTTCTTGTTAAAATGCTATTGTATTTAAAAAAATAAAAAAAGAGGGTTTAATATATGAATCTAAAGTTATTTATTCCTGGACCAGTTGATGTTGAATCGGATGTTTTAGAAAAAATGTCATCTATTCAAATTGGGCATCGAAGTGTCACGGCAACTGAATTGCAAAAAAGTATTTCAGAAAATTTACAGAAATTAATGTATACAAAAAATTTAATTGTTTTATCTACATCTTCTGGTAGTGGAATTATGGAAATGGCAATTAGATCATGCACTAAAAAACGTGCAGCTGTTTTTAGCGTTGGAGCATTTGGTGATAGATGGTTCAAAATGGCTAAAACAAATAACATACCAGCTGACATATTTAAATCCGAACCAGAAATGCCTACTACTCCGAAAATGGTAGAAGAGGCTTTAAAAACTGGGTTATACGATGTAGTTACTGTTACTCACAATGAAACATCTACGGGTATAATGAACCCTGTGAACGAAATCGGGAAACTTTTTGATAAATATCCTGATGTATTATATTTAGTTGATGCTGTTAGTTCACTAGGAGGAGCGAAAATTGAAGTTGATAAATCAAATATTGATATTTGTATAGCTTCAACACAAAAATGTTTAGGGGTACCTCCAGGATTAAGTGTTGCTTCAGTATCTGAAAGAGCAATTAAGAGAGCTGAATCAGTTGAATTTAGAGGATTTTATCTGGATTTATTAAATGTTGTAAATTATGTAAAAAAATCATATCAATATCCAACTACACCAGCAACTCCACAGATGTGGGCACTCGACTACAAACTTGATAAGATATTAAATCAAGAAGGCCTTGAAAATCGGTTTGCTAGACATGAAAAACTTTCTAATGTAGTAAAAGCTTGGGCTGAAAAGCACTTTGAATTATACGCAATTGAAGGGTATAGATCTAATACAGTTACTAATATTATGAATAATAAAGGGCATGATTTTTCATATCTTTCAAAAGAACTAGCTAAACGAGGCTATATGATTAGTAATGGGTATGGTGAATTAAAAGGAAAAGCTTTTAGAATCGCAACCATGGCTGACCGTAAAATGGAAGATTTAGAAGCACTATTAAGAGAAATTGAAGATATTTGGAATCTATAGGTGGATATATGTATAAGATATTAGCGAACGATGGAATTGATAAAAACGCTGAATTAAAGTTGATTAAATTAGGTTATCAAGTTGACATTCACCATTATGAAGGTGAAGAATTAATTCAAATGATAAAAGAAGTAGATTGTATCGTAATTAGATCAGCAACAAAAATTAGGAAACCATTAATTGATGAAGCTGTAAAAAGCGGAAAATTAAAACTAATTATTAGAGCTGGAGTTGGAATTGACAACATAGATCACGTCTATGCAAAAGAGAAAAATATTGAAGTAAGAAACACACCAAATTCTTCAAGTGATGCTGTTGCTGAATTAGCGATAGGACACATGTTTGCTCTTGCTAGACATATCTACATTTCAAACGTTACAATGCGAAGTGGTCAATGGAATAAAAAAGCATATGTTGGAATTGAGCTTGCTGGTAAAACTTTGGGTTTAGTTGGATTTGGCAGAATAGCACAGAGTGTTGCGAAGAAAGCTATTGCACTTGGAATGCATGTTATTTATAATGATATTATGGGGGAAAGTGAAGCGAATAAACAATGTGAATTTGTTACTAAGACAGATTTATTGCTTCAATCTGATTTTATTTCTCTACATATTCCATTTAATAAAGAAACTGGAGCATATCTTGGGGAAAAAGAATTTAATGAAATGAAAACAGGAATGTACATTATTAATGCCGCTCGCGGTGGAGTTGTTGATGAAAACGAACTTCTGAAAGCGTTAAATACTGGAAGAGTAAAGAAAGCAGCTTTAGATGTATATGAAGATGAACCTACGAAAAATATAAAAATATTTACTCATGATTCAATTTCGCTAACACCACATATTGGTGCAGCAACAGTAGAAGCTCAAGCGAGAATTGGTCTTGAAACAATAGATATAATTACAGAAATATTATTATAGGAGGGCAAGAAAATGGCAGTAGTTAGAGCGTTCAAAGCGGTAAGACCTAGAAAAGATTTAGCAGATAAAGTTATAACATTACCTTATGATGTAATGAGTGTAGCTGAAGCAAAAAAAATGGCAAAAGGAAATCCTTATAGTTTCTTACATATATCTCGTTCTGAGATTGATTTTCCTACTTCAACTGATCCATATGATCCAAAAGTATATAAAAAAGCGAAAAGAAATTTTGATATTTTTCTAGAAGATGGAATTTTAGTTGAAGACGAAAAACCAATGATTTATATATATCGTCAAATAATGAATGGAAGACCACAAACTGGGTTCGTAGCAACTACATCTGTTGACGATTATGAAAATAATGTAATAAAGAAACATGAATTAACACTTTTAAGCAAAGAAAAAGATCGCATAAATCATTTTGATAGTTGCGATGCCAACACTTCACCTATTCTGATGACTTATCATGATAATAAAAGACTAAGTGAAATATTAGAATCATGGACTGCAGACCATGATCCTGAAATTGATATAATTAGTGATGACGAAGTAGGGCATATTGTTTGGACAATAGATGATGATAGCTTAATTCAAGAAATTACGGAAGTTTTCGCTACAGTAGATTGTTTATATATTGCTGATGGACATCATCGTTCCGCAAGTGCTGCAAAAGTTGCATTAAAAAGAAGACAAGAAAATCCTAATTACACAGGTGAAGAAGAATTTAATTTCTTTATGTCGGTTATTTTTCCTGAATCTCATTTAAATATTATGGATTATAATCGTGTAGCACACGATTTAAATGGTTTGTCTGATGAAAAATTTATCGAGAAATTAAATAGAAAATTTAATGTTGAAAGTAGTAAAGGACCATATAAACCTATTAAAGAAAATACTTTTGGAATGTATTTGAGTAATGAATGGTACAAATTAACAGTTAAAGAAGGAGCTGTAAAACCAAAAAGTATAATTGATAGTATCGATTCAGAAATTTTATCAAGGTTGATTTTAAAAAACATTTTAGGAATTAGAAATTTAAGAGATTCAACTCGTGTTAGTTTTGTTGGTGGTATTAGAGGCTTAAAAGGTATTAAAGATAAAACTGATGAATTAAATGGTGTTGGGTTCTCAATGTTCCCAGTTACTATGAAAGAAATAATGGATGTGTCTGATTCTGGATTAATCTTACCAGCTAGAACAACTTGGTTTGAACCTAAGTTACGAAGTGGATTATTCGTTCATAAATTTGATAGCTTTATTGTTCCTTCATTAGAAGGTGAAATATCATTAAGAACTAAAGATTATATTGATGGCGTTTTAACTAAAATCAAGGAAAAAGATGGACATCAACCAGAGTTTGTTCAAGCTGCAACTGAAGTTATAAACTCATTAGGTCCTGTTATACAACAACATCCTGAATATATTGACAACAATATTTTAGAAAGAATAATTGAACCTGAAAGATCAATTGTGTTTAGAGTTCCTTGGGTTGATGATGAAGGATTAGTTCAAGTTAATAGAGGATTCCGTGTCCAATTTAATGGCGCAATTGGCCCATATAAGGGTGGATTACGTTTTCATCCTACTGTATACTTAGGATTAATTAAGTTTTTAGGTTTTGAACAAATCATAAAAAATAGTTTAACTGGACTTCCTATTGGTGGTGGTAAAGGTGGTAGTGATTTTAATCCACTCGGTAAATCAGATGAGGAAATTAGAAAGTTTTGTGAAAGTTTTATGACTGAATTATATCGCCATATTGGTCCTAATATCGATGTGCCCGCTGGTGATATCGGTGTAGGTGGAAGAGAAATAGGCTTCTTATTTGGCCAATATAGAAGAATAAGAGGTGCTTTTGAAAACGGCGTTTTAACTGGTAAAGGAATATCATACGGTGGTTCTTTAATTAGACCAGAAGCAACGGGTTATGGTGCTACATATTTTGCACTTCAAATGTTGAAACATGATGGAAAAGATTTTAAAAATAAAACTGTTGCTGTTTCAGGATTTGGTAATGTTGCTTGGGGAGTATGTAAAAAGGTTAGAGATCTCGGTGGAAAAGTAGTAACTCTATCAGGTCCAGAAGGATATATTTATGATCCTGATGGTGTTTCAACTCAAGAAAAAATTGATTTTATGTTACAAATGAGAGCAAATACTGATGGAGTAATTCAAGATTATGCTGACAGATTTGGTGTAGAGTTCTTCCCTGGTAAAAAACCTTGGGTTCGCAATGTTGATATAATTATGCCTTGTGCGACGCAAAATGAAATCGTTGTAGCGGATACTGCTGCAATTATTGAAAATAAAGTTAAATTCATTATTGAGGGTGCAAATATGCCAACAACAAATCAAGCAGTTGAGATATTAACTGAAGCAGGAGTAATTATTGGTCCTGGTAAAGCTGCTAATGCTGGTGGGGTAGCTACTAGTGCATTAGAAATGTCACAAAATAGTTTAAGAATGAGTTGGACTTCTGAAGAAGTTGATTCAAAATTAATGGAAATCATGAAAAATATTTATAATAGTTGTGTTAGAGCAAGTAGTCGTTATGGTTTTGGCTATGACTTAATTGCTGGAGCTAACATAGCTGGGTTTGTAAAAGTAGCAAATGCAATGGTTGCTCAAGGAAAATACTAAAAAATAAAAAGGGAGTGGTTATATGGGTTACGCTAAAAAAGAAACTAAGTTTCGTTATCGTGCTTACACTAAAAAATGGAAATGGGAAAAGGGAAGTTTAACAACTGATAATTACATTTCAATCCACGAAGGTTCTAATGTGTTTCATTATGGACAAGCATTATTTGA
>CBDUWI010000100.1:0-5252 GCA_965370885.1 uncultured bacterium
ATATGTAAAATCATTAATTCCAAGTAATTCTGCCTGAAACTTTAAAAATTCAATACCGTTCTTCATATCAGGAAATTCAATTTCTCCAGGTATATAACTGACATATTTTTTAATTTCATATGATTGATTCCAAGCATCCATGCCGAGAACTTCTACAAATCCAGACATGGGTTTTATAAAACCCATGATTTGTCGTATTGTTGTCGTTTTTCCGCTCCCGTTAGTTCCAACAAAACCAAAAATTTCCCCTTTTTCTACATTAATTGAAACATTGAAAACTCCACGATTTTCCCCATAATCTTTTGTGATATTTTTAACATTAATAACAGACATTACTCAATACCTCCAAATTCATGTGAATCTTTATAGAATTTCATAAAATAATCTTCTAATGTAAATTTAATTTCTCTAAAGTATTTTATATCTAGATTCTTAATGCTTGTAATTAATTCATTGATTTTTTCATCATTTATATATATTTTTACAACTCTTTTTTCTTCATCATTCCATACTACCTCATAGTCAAGTTCAAGGAATTTTCTATAATCTTCATTATTGTTAAATTCAATTTTAAACGTTTTATTTTTATTATGTTTTATATCATTAACAACAAATGTTGAAACTATCTTACCATCTTTAATAATAGCTATACGATCACATGTGGCATCTACTTCGCTAAAGATATGGCTCGAAAGAAGAATTGTTTTTCCTCGTGCTTTTTCTTCTTTTATAAATTCAATAAATATTTTCTGCATAATTGGGTCCAAACCACTTGTAGGTTCATCTAAAACTAAAACATCCGGATCAGACATAAAAGCTGTTACTATAGCCAATTTTCTCTTAGTTCCAAATGACATTTTTTTAATACTTACTTTCGGATTTAAATCAAATTTATCTAATAGATAGTATAATCTTTTTTCATCTACTACTTTACGTAATCCTTGCATCATCTTAATAAATTCCCAACCATTTAATCCATCTGGAATCGCAATTTCACCTGGCAAATACCCGAGATTATTTAATATTAAATTATATTTCTTAAAACTACTCATATTAAATACTTTTGTTTCACCTTTTTCTGGATTTGAAAACCCCATGATGTGTCTAATAGTTGTTGTTTTACCTGCACCATTCGGACCTAAAAATCCAAACACTTCACCCTTTTTAACTTCGAAAGATATATCAAATACTCCTCTTCCATGCCCATAATCTTTTGTCAAATCTTTAACTTCTATAATTTTATCCATATACTATTGTATTATTAAACAAAAATTAATAATACTCTCCTTTCATATGTTGAATTAATAAAGATACTGTTGATCTTCGTTCATGTAACAAACGATACAAATGTTACGTTTGTTACTCACAATATTATCATAGACTTATTATTCATGCAATATTCAAAATCTTATGATTTGTTACATGTATCATAATATAGTTATTTGTTACATTATATAGGTAAACATTGACTTTCATATTAAAAATAAAGTATTATACATATAGTAACAGATGACACATGTGTATCACTTGTTACTAAAAATTTAATCAAATATCTATATTAAATAAAATATTTAATTATATTTTATTCTTAAAACAAAAGGAGATTATTATGGTTGAAAATAAACAAGTGCACAGAAGTAGAGAATGGATTTTTGAAGCTTTAATTTTATTATTAAAGAAATCAAAATTTAAAGATATCACTATTAGTGATATTGCTGCAAAAGCAGGTGTAGCTAGATTGACTTTTTACAGAAATTATAATTCTAAGGAAGAAATTATAATTTATGAAGGTAAAAAAATTTACAATAAATTAATGGAAGATTTAACTGAGAGTTCATCACATGATAACGTAATATATGAATCAATCAGAAAAATCATTGTGGTATTTAATGATTATGCCGACCTTTTTGAGTTGCTTTTAAAAAATAATTTAGATTATTTGATTATGCAGTCTTTTGAAGTTGAAATATCAAATATTTTGAAGACAATATTTGGTGTTGATAATACAGATAGATATAGGGTTAAGTTTTATGAAGGAGCTTTGTTTGCAATAGCAGTGGAGTGGATTAAAAATTCAAGAGAAGAAACAATTGATGAAATGACTGATATTATTTTTAGACTTATTCATAGTTAATTCAATTGGGAGAAGATATATGATATCGAAAATACTATTTTTATTTATGATATATTCTATGTTAGGTTGGTTATGGGAAACGCCTTATGTTTCCTTAAAAGAAAAAAAATATATTAATAGAGGATTTTTAAGAGGTCCATACATTCCAATATATGGATATGCAGTTTTAACGATAATCTTTAGTATGAATATTTTTTCAAATATGGATCAAAATAATATATTTATAATTGTAATTGAAATTGTATTTATGAGTTTAGTTTCAGTTTTTTGGGAGTTTTTTACATCTTTAGGACTAGAAATTGTTTTTAAAACAAGATGGTGGGATTATAGTAATCGTAAATTTAATATTAAAGGAAGAGTAGCACTAGATTATACTATCTTATTCGGAGTCGGTGGATTTGTTCTATGGAGGTATGTAAATCCAATTATTGAGGGTTTCTATAATGGAATATCATCAGAACTTGGATTAGTAATAATAGTGGTTTTCTATCTTATTTATGCAATCGATAATATTTATACTTTTAAAGACTTATTTAAACTTAGAGATATAATAATTAAACTTGAAGATCTACGATATGGGCTGTCTACAAGATATGATCATTTGTTTGAACAAGCTTATAAAAGTATTCAAGTTAGAAGAGAAGACTTCAAGACAACATTTGGAGGATATAAGAATACTATTGTTAAGGAATTAAGTAATATTAAAAGTAATGGTGAAGGCAAGTTAATTAAATCATTTGAAAATAAGATAAAACAGTTAAATAATATAATTGAATCATCGCAAAATATATCAAGATTTTTCAATAAGTTTCCTAAAGCTCCATCAAGAAGTTTTGAGTATTTAAAAAGTTTAATTCACAGAACAAAAAAATAGTGTTTTATTTAAAGGAGATTTTATAATGTATGCATTAGTTTTATCAGGCGGAGGAGCAAAAGGTTCTTATCAAATTGGAGTTTGGAAGGCGTTAAGAGAACTAAATATAGATGTATCTTTAGTTGTTGGAACAAGTGTTGGAGCACTTAATGGTGCATTTTTTGCACAACAACAATATGAAGATGCGATTAATATGTGGTCTAATATTGATATGACAAGCGTGTTTGAAGTTGAAGATAATATCTTAAATGAAATTTCAAAAGTAAAGGAACATGGAATTAAATCAATTAATTTAAAATTGATTAAGCATCCTCTTGTGAAAATATTCAAGGATAGAGGAGTTGACATTACTCCTTTAAGAAATACAATTGAGGAACTTTTAGATGAAGATAAAATTAGAAATTCTAAAATAGATTTTGGATTAGTAACTATTTCAGTTAATGATAGAAAACCATTGAGATTATTTATTGAAGATATTCCTAAGGGAGAATTGAAATACTATCTAATGGGAAGTGCATTGGTACCAGGATTTTCACAAGATAAAAATGATAAGAAACGCTTTATTGATGGTGGAGTTTATGATAACTTACCTGTAAAAATGGCAATAAGCAAGGATTATAAAGACATAATAGTAGTTAATCTAATGACGTTCTTTAAAAATAAAAAATACCCAGGCATTAATCAAATAAACATTAGTCCTTCGGGCAGTTTAGGAAATTTTTTGTATTTTAATAAAGAAAGGTCGATAAGAAATATTGAAATGGGATATTTATATGCTTTAAAAGCTTTTAATATTGTAAAAGGGAATAAGTATTCATTTGAAAATTTTCCCAGTGAAAAAGAAATTATCAAAAATCTACTGAAAATATCTGAAAGAGATTTATGTTCTATTTCTAAGATAATTCTGGGTAAAGAAGTTTCAAATCAAAGAGCATTATTTGAGAAGATAATTCCTAAAATTTCTAAATCAATTAATTTGAATTTTAAAAAAAGTTATGAGGATTTTATTATAGGTATTTCAGAATATATTGGTAAAAAGTTGGAATTAGAAAGAATTAATAAATATGACTTTCTTAGTTATATTGATGAAGTAAATAGTGAAAATGTAAAAGATGATTCAAAAGAAAAAGTAATACTGATTATTTTAAATTCATTCAAGTAAATTTTTACTAACAAGGAGGTTATGGAATGAACGAAACAATTTCAGATGATATAGTATTGAGTTCTGATTATTTGCTATTTCTTGAATGTATTGATGACTTATACAAAGCACCTATTGCGCAATCAATGGAAAAATATATTCACCATGGTAATACATCTTGTTTGGAACATTGTAAAAGAGTCTCATATAGAAGTTTTAAGGTGTCAAGAACGTTAAAATTAGATTATCGATCAACGGCTAGGGGTGCATTGCTTCATGATTTTTATCTGTATGATTGGCATATTAAAGGTTCGCATGTAGGACTACACGGGTTTAGGCATTCAAAAATATCATTAGAAAATGCTAAAAAATATTTTATATTAAATTCAATTGAAAAGGACATTATTGAAAAACATATGTGGCCATTAACAATTAAACTGCCAAGGTATAGGGAATCGTTTATTGTTTTGATAGTTGATAAGTACTCTTCGATTTTAGAAATATTAGATTACAGGTGTCGAAAGATAAAGCATAAATTTAAAAAATATGATTATTAATGTGCGAAAGGAAGTACTGGGATGGTGAAAATGGTAATATTTGACTTTGATGGTACACTGACGAATACAATGGATATTTCAGCTTTAATTTATGGAAGGATGTCAGAAAAATATGGTCTTAGGAAATTGTCTGCTGAAGAACTCCACAATATAAAATCTCTTACATCACTTCAACGTATAATAAAACTTGGAGTACCTTTTTATAAAATACCAAAACTGTATAAAGAATCACGTGAAATTTCTTCGGAATACATAAAGTTAGCACAGCCATATCCCGGGATGGAACAGCTATTAACACAACTTAAGGATGAAGGTATCATTCTTGCAATTGTATCATCTGGCAATGAAGAAAATATCAAAGGATTTTTATCTATTCATAATCTTGATCAATTTAGTTTTGTAGAAGGAAAGGCTTCGCTAAACGGAAAGAAACGTATAATTAAAAAATTGTTGAAGAAAACTACTTTTGAGATTAAAGATACAGTTTATATAGCTGACGAGATAAGAGATATAAAATCATGCAAAGACTTATCCATGAAAATAATT
>CBDUWI010000101.1:0-5236 GCA_965370885.1 uncultured bacterium
TGAGAATAAGATATGTAAAAGGAGCTAAAGAATTAATAAAAGTTCACCCTAGTTTGATAATCGATAATGTTGAAAATACTATTATTAATTTTAAAGATATTTTTAAAAATGATAATAAAATTCATATTGAAATCGGAATGGGGAAAGGTAAATTTATTTATACTTTAGCGCAAAATAACCCTACTATTAATTATATCGGAATCGAGCGATTTGATAGTGTAATAGTAAGAGCATTAAAGAAATTAATTGCGAGCCCATTAGATAATTTAATTTTATTAAGGTTAGATGCAAATGATTTACTTGCGGTTTTTTCCGAAAATTCAATAGATAGAATTTATTTAAACTTTTCTGATCCTTGGCCAAAAATTAGGCATGAAAAGAGAAGATTAACTAATAAAAACTTTCTAAAAAGATATCAAAAACTAATGACTAAAAATGCAGAACTACATTTTAAAACAGACAATAATGATTTATTTGATTTTTCAGTTGAAGAAATAACAAACTATCCAATGGATATTACATTTCAAACTAGAGATTTACAAAACAGTGAATACATTAATAATGTTATGACTGAGTTTGAAGAAAAGTATAGCAAGTTAGGTAAAAAAATATCGATGTTAAAAGCGATATTTATGGAGGAATAAAATGGAGAAATTATATCGAGATTTAGTAGACTTACCAGGTGCACCTAGTTTTGAAAAACCGGTAAGAGATTATATGAGAAAAAATTTAAAGCCTTATGTTGATGAAATTATCGAAGATAGATTAGGTAGTATTTTTGGTGTTATTAATCAAGGGAATAAGGGACCAAAAGTTATGATTGCTGGACATATGGATGAAGTTGGAGCAATGGTTACTGGGATTGAAAAAACAGGACTAATCAATATTACAAATTTAGGTGGAGTTCATGGCGATGTATTCTTATCACAACATTTAGATATCTATACAGATAACTCAGGTGTTATTCCTGGAGTTACAGCTTCTAAACCGCCTCATTTAACAAGGGGTTCAAAGGAAAAACCAAAAAAGATTGAATTTAAAGATCTATTAATTGATATCGGTGCTGATTCAAAAGAACACGCAATTGAACTTGGTGTTAAAATGGGACAGCAAATTGTCGCTAGAAACAACTATACAGTATCTAAAGATGGAAAAAAATTCTTCTCTAAAGCATGGGATAATCGTTTCGGTTGTGGTATGAGTTTAGAGATAGCTAGAGATATTAAAAAAGAAGATTTACAATGCGAATTATATGTTGGTGCTACAGTCCAAGAAGAAGTTGGGTTAAGAGGTGCACAAACTGCAGCTAATCTAGTTGAACCGGATATATTTATCGCGATAGATTGTTCTCCATGCGCAGATTCTTTTGACGGAGATGAAGTAAGTGGTAAAATAGGAAGTGGGTTCTTACTAAGATTTTTTGATCCTAATGCTATCATGCATCAAGGGATGAAAAAATTTATAGTAGAAACTGCGGAAAAGAATAATATAAAATTTCAATATTATCAATCAAAAGGTGGAACAGATGCTGCTAAAGTCCAACTTGCTCAAAGTGGAGTATTAGTTGCAACTATCGGAATGCCAGCAAGGTATATCCATTCAACTACATCGATGATTAGTATTGATGATTACCGTGAAGTTAAAAAAATCGTTTATACAATTATTAAAATGTTTAACGAAAAAACGGTAAAAGAAATTAGGGAAAACGTTTAATAAAAATTAAACATAAATCAAATTATGGGACCCTTAGTGGCCTAAAAAGGAGAGAAAAGAAATGAGAGACAAAAGAGTTATCGAAATTACCACAATAGGTGTATTTACAGGATTGATATTTGTGATGGCACTTGTACCATGGCTAGGATATATTCAAATAGGAGTAGTATCAATGACTATTCTTCATATCCCAGTATTGATTGGGGGAGTATTTGGAGGTAAAAGAGTAAGTATTGCATTAGGGCTTGCTTTTGGGGTATCAAGTATGATGATTGCCTTTATAAGACCAGTTGTACCTGCTGATTTTATATTTCAAAATCCACTAGTATCAGTATTACCAAGAATATTATTTGGGTACTTTTTATATTTGAGTTACGTATTTTTTAATAAAAATTTAACAAATAAATATCTTGCAATATCTTTATCATTTGTTATTTCAACACTTGTTCATTCAATATTAGTATTAATACCATTCTATATATTCTTTTTTGATTCAAGAACATTTGTTGGAGTATTTGATTTCATATTCCTTATATTAGCTTCAAACGGAATTCTTGAAGCAATTCTTGCCGGAATTGTTGGCGCTCCAATCGCATATAGATTAAAAATCGCTTTAGCAAACAAATCATAAAGGAGTGGGAGAATGATTATCTTAATCGACATCGGAAACTCAAATATAGTTCTTGCTACATATGATGAAAAAATAGGGAAGACATATCGTTATAATACTGATAAACATAAATCGATAGACGAATACTATGTTTTACTTAAAGACGTTATAAAAAATTCTGAAGGAATGATTATTTCAAGTGTTGTTCCTGAGTTAAATATTATATTTAAGAATTTAGCGATTAAATATCTTAATATAATTCCAATGTTTGTCGGACCAGGGATAAAAACTGGCGTAAAAATAATAGCTGATAACCCAAAAGAAGTTGGATCAGATTTAGTAGCTTCCGCTTCAGCAGCAATTGCTGAATATGGATAAAATATTATTATTGTTGATATGGGAACAGCAACAACTTTTACTTTAATTGAAGACAAAGTTATTAAAGGAGTATCGATTACAATTGGGTTAGTAACATCGAGAGATGCATTAGTTAATAACGCTTCACAATTAAGTCAAATTGAATTTAAAACACCACCAAAAATAATTGCTACTAACACAATTGATTGTTTAAATGCTGGATTATTATTTGGCCATTCCTTAATGATAAAAGGGATTATCAATGAAATAAGAAAAGTTAGTAAAAAGGAATTAGAAGTAGTGATTTCTGGAGGAGCATCAAGATTTGTTAAAGAACTTTTTGAAGAAAAAGTTATCTTTGATGATTTATTATTATTAAAAGGTTTAATCGGAATTTACATAAAAAATAATTGATATATTGGTGTTCAAATAATTTGAACACCTTTTCTTTTGTAATATCTCAATACTAAATGACCTAATATCATTGACAAATAGGGTTTTTAGCAATATAATATACATAATAATTATTCAAAAGGAGTGGAACAATGGTTTTAGAAAAAGTTCAAAAGATAATTGCTGATGAATTAGGAATTGAAATAGACAAAATTGAACTGGATTCAGATTTATCAGAAGATTTAGGAGCAGACTCTTTAGATGCTATTGAGCTTATCATGGCAATTGAAGAAGATTTTGATGTTGAAATTCCTGACAGCGAAGGGACAAAAATAAAACTTGTTTCTGATATTGTTAAATTTCTTGAAGACATGGGGAAATAAATACTCAGTTTCTGAGTATTTTTTTTTATAATAAAGAAATTTATGGTAAAATTAAAAATGTGAACGAGGTGAAAATTAATGAAAAAGTTAATCTTAATCGATGGATCCAATATCATGTTCCGCGCTTATTATGGCACAGCCTATTCTGGTAATTTAATGCAAAACTCTAAAGGGCAATATACAAATGCCGTTTATGGCTTTGTTAATATGATAAATTCAATTTTGAGTGAGAATTTTACTCATATTTTAGTTGCTTTTGATAAAGATAAAAAGACTTTTAGACATGAAAAATTTACTGAATATAAAGCTGGAAGAAAACCGATGCCTGAAGAATTTAAAAGTCAAATTCATTTAATTTTAGAAAGCCTTAATGTACTAGGGGTAAAGCAAAGCGCAATTGATTACATTGAAGCAGACGATATTATCGGTACCTATGCAAAAAAATATTATAATGAATTTGATGAAATTGAAATTATTAGTAATGATAAAGATTTTTTGCAGTTACTTAATGATAAAGTAAGCATGCGTTCAAGCAAAAAAGGATTAAGAGAGTATGTTTCTTATACACCAGAGCTCCTTAAAGAATTAATGAGTATTAATCCTAATCAAATTACTGATTTAAAAGGTTTAATGGGAGATGCATCTGACAATTTACCAGGAATACCAAGTGTTGGTGAAAAAACAGCTATTAAGTTATTAAATGAATATAAAACTCTTGAAGGGGTTATTGAAGCAAAAGATCAAATTAAAGGGAAACTTGGCGAAAAAATACGAGAGTATTTTGAAAGCGCAATACTTTGTAAAGATATCGCCACAATTAAAAAGGATGTAGAACTTGAACATAATTTAGAAGATATTTTATATTCAGGAGTGAATGAAGACGAAATGATTGCGTTTTTTAAAGAACTAGAATTACATTCTTTAATAAAAAAATATAATAAAAACACAGTTTTGATAAAACCTGATTTAAAATATAAAATTATTGAAGATATTTTTGCTTTAGAAGATATTTTAATTGATGATTCTTATATAGTTTTAGAGTCATTTAACCCTTATTATCATAAAGCATCACCTTTAGGTTTTGCTATTGCTAATAAATTAGGAAACTTTTTCATACCATACGATTTACTTCACCAATCAATTAGTTTTCAAATGTATTTAAGTGATGAAGCAGTTAAAAAATCTGTCTATAATGTTAAAATGATGAAAGTTGTCTTAATGAAAGATAATTATAGCTTAAACGGAGTTACATTTGACTTATTACTAGCTGCTTATATTTTAAACCCTAGCAACACTAAAGAAGATTTTAGAGTAATCGTTTCAAACTTTGATTATTCTGCTGTATCTTATTTAGAAGAAGTATATCAAAAAGGTGCAAAATATAGCATTCCTAGTTTGGATAAATATAGTCTTTACGCTGTAGAAAAAGTAGTTGCAATAAAAGAATTAAAAGAAACACTTATAAATAAGCTTAAAGAGCATAAACAACTATCTTTACTTATTGATCTAGAACTTCCATTAGCTAATGTGCTCGCTCATATGGAATATGACGGTATATTAGTCGATAAAGAAATACTAGATATTTTAAACAAAGATATAAAAGATAAAATTGATAAACTAACTTTAAAAATATACAATTTGGCAGGAATTGAATTCAACATTTCCAGCCCTAAACAACTTGGAGAGATATTGTTTACAAAATTAGATTTACCGTCTGGTAAAAAAACTAAGACAGGTTATTCAACGAACATTGATGTTTTAAATAAACTAAGACTTCATC
>CBDUWI010000102.1:0-5210 GCA_965370885.1 uncultured bacterium
AAGCAGACTCCATGACTTACCCTGCTCAATTAGCTCTTAAGTATGTTATAGAAAAAAGAGAGAAAAATTGCACATTTATTTTTAGTTTAAACAACGAGAACGGTATTAAAGTTCCAGCTCTTAAATCTAGATGCGACAAATATTATTTTAAACCACCGACAGATGAAGATATAGCTGAATGGTTTGATGATATAGCTAAAAAAGAAGGTGTTAATTTCTCAACTGACGATATATTGTTTGATATAGTCAAACATTACAAAGGAGATATGAGAGCAATGCTTATCGATTGTTTAGAAGCATTGGTAGGGTTTCCAAATAAAGATTATATTACAAAAGAAGATCTGTTTAAAATTTATCAAGAAGATAGTAAGAAGTTTTCTGATTTAGTATTTGAATCAAGTGATAAGAAGAAAAGGTTTCTCGAACTTTGGAAAAGAGAGAACTTTAATGTAAGAAAATTCTTAGAGGAGCTTCAAGAATTGCGAGAGTGGAATGATTCTAAAATCGCTGCTATTGTTGATGCTAATCTACGAGCTGGCGGATCGGAAAGGCTTCAAATGTGCTATTACTTTGACATAATCGGTGATTAAATGAGAAAATGTAAAGATTGTGGTCATGAACTACATGGCAGTATCTTTATTGTTAGATGTAGATATTGTAGCGTTAAAAAAACCGAGAAAAGAAAGTATCAGAGACGACACGAACACAGAAAGAAAATCGGTGTTAAAAAATGAGAAATACGTATTTGTTTTGTAATAAATGTGGCGTAGGTCACGTGCATAAACTCCCCTCTATCGGAGGAACTTTAACTAACCAATGGAGTTGGACTAAGACTCAATACGAAAAAGTTATGGAAGTACTCTGCCCTTTATGCAGAAAAAGAAAAGGTAATTAATATGGATAAAGTTTGTTGTGGTAAAGAAATGGTGATTACATTCCCACCTTGGGGAACATTAGTAGGTTTCTTTCACCCAAAATTTTACAGTAAGTGCGTAAACTGTGGTACTGAATATCTTTATATATGGAATAGTAGTGGGTGGTTAACTAATAATCCAGGTTATAATAGAAGAGAAGTTACAGAAAAAGATAGGAAAAGATTGTAATGACAAAAATAGTATTTGATTTAGAAAGGTTCAAAGAATGGTTAAATGGTATAAAATCCAGTAATAATTACAAGTTAGATGTAAGCGAAACACCGACTGCTATATTATTATGTGATGTTTATAGTGGAATGCCAGCTCATCCAATGTATCATAAAGAGTACAGATATTCAACAGTAGAACTATCTGGGAGACTTGAAAAATAAAATGAAAGAAAGAAAAAAAATATATTTAGCCCATCCTTTCGATAGAAGATTTTCGAAAAGGAAGGAAATGATTATTAAGAAACTCGAAGAGAGAGGATTTGAAGTGATTGATCCTTTCGTAGGCGAAAATAAAATAGAGAAGAAATATGGTGGTAAAAGTTATTACGATAACCCTCTTAGGGCTTTTGCTTTAGAAATTAAAGAAAGAGATTTTAATCAAATTGAAATTTTAGATGCTTTCTTTGCTTGGATTCCAAAAGATGTCACTGTAATAGGAACGATAAGAGAATTCGATAAAGCTATTCAGAGAGGAAAATATACGATAGTTTTATGTTATAAACCAAATCCTTTCTTAGAAGATGCTGACGAATTGTATCTATCTTACCAGGATTTTCTCGAAGGAAAACAATTCGAGTGGAAATAATGGCAAAAATCGCAGGACTATTAAAGAAGATTAAAGATCTCGAAACGAGATTAGAAGCTTGTACCGAAGCATATATTGAGCTTCTAGATAAGTATAGGAAACTTTACCAGAAATATTCTTACGAAGAAACTATGGAAATGGTAAAGAAAACAGAAGAATTAAGAAGAAAAGAAGGTAAAATAATATTATGAGCGAAGGTAGAAAATACGACAAAGGAAAAACAGAGTGGAGTAAAGCTCCGTGGCTCCTATTTGAAAAGATAGTAGAATCAATAACGAATAATCCTGATTTTAGGTGGGATTTACTTCCGTTTGAACCTATCGAAAAAGTTGTAGAGATACTAACATATGGAGCTAACAAATACGAAGCAAACAATTGGCAAAAAGTTGATTCGGGTAGGTATGTTTCTGCTTTAATACGACATTTACTTGACGATTATGTAAAGAAAGAAGATTGCGACAAAGAAAGTGGGTTGTTACATACGTCTCACATGCATTGCAATGCAATGTTTATTGATTATCAAAAAATACAAAAGATGAAGGAAAAATGCCCAGAAGAGTAATAGATGCATGGGATTATTTTTATCACAAGATGAGATGTAGGAGAAATAAAAATATTAAAATAAGAGAAATAAAAGAGAAAGAAAATGGTAAAGAAAGGAACTCCTAAAAGGGATGGTAGTGGTAAAGGAACTAGAGCCAACCGAGGTCGTGGTGGGTGTGCTACTACTAAGAAAAAAGGTAAAGGAAGAAGATAAAAATGGCAACTAGATATTCGATACAATTATCTTTAAAAGATAATATAGAAAAAATAAGAGAAGTAGCAGACGCATTAAGAAACGATACTCGACTAGAAATTCTTATGACTCTAAGAAATAATAGAGAAATTAGTCATACTAAATTAGCCGAGTTAATAAATAAAAGTCCAGCCACTATAAGTTCACATATGAAATACTTGGTAAGGGCTGGAATATTAGAAGATGTAAAACTCAAAGGTTTAAGGGGAAGGATTAAAAAAGTTCCGAGATTTCTCGTGGACGAAATAATAATTAAATTATAAGTGAAAAAAAAAATGATTGATAAAATTAAAAGGGTATTAGAAAAAATTTCAGAGGACGAAAAAACTCCTACTTTGGATGTTGTACTGGCTAACTTTGAAACTGCTGTGTTAGAAGTCAAAGAAGAAGATCCTAGTTTAGAAGGAGAAAAGTTAGAGCGAAGAGCTTTAAATCTTTTAAAAACTTATTACGACAAACAAATATATGGCAAAGGATCGCCGTTTATGCATATTCCTTTTGGTGTATCTGTAGCTCCGATGGATAAGAACAAAAAACTAAGAGATAAAATTCTTAAAGATTGGGAAAATCCTGGTAAAAGAGCTAAGATGATTAAGCAAGGAAAAGTTATGTTTATGAAGATAGGAGAAGATAGAGTACCTATTAAGAGTTTTGATATTAAAAATACTCACACAGAAAAAGTAGGCGATTACACAGAATTAATAATAGATGAAGGAGAACCATGTGATTTAGGAGCTGGTGATAAACCACTACCAAGAGATTATAGAAAGAAGATTAAATATGTTAGTAGCAAAGACGAATACGAAAACTTTAACCAATATTCGAAGCCTTTAAATCCTAACTGGACTATGACTTTATTTGGGGTAGGTTATTTCGAAGGAGTAAAAAAAGTTAAGGATAAAGAAACCGACAATTTGATAGAAGTCGAAAAGAGTTTACCTAGAGATGCTGTGAAATCTCGTGTTCAATTTTTCGGAGCTTTAGCTAACCCACACCACGAACATTTCTTAGGTAAAGAACTGATTTGGTTTATGCCACTTAAGTTTAACGCTTCTGAAAATGCTACTACTAGTAATTCTGCTTTCATACGAGGAACATGTAAAGGAGCTGTGGAGTTAGGACTAAAAGAATTTAACATAGAAAAACTCGTAAAAATTATTAACGAAAGAGTTTCTACTAAATACGCAAATTTATATAGAAAGTCTGCTGGGATGAGAGATAAGGCTAAAGAAGACGAAGACGAAGCTTTAATGAAAAAAGCTAAAGAAGTTCTTAAAGAAGCTAATCTTTTTAAATTATGCAGCGCTGAATCTGGTAAGCAATATATTCCTACAATTGATTTGATAGATATTGACGATTATCATCACGATTACGCAGTTAAATGGGTAGTAAAAGACGAAGAAGACGAAGACGAAGAACTTATTATCTATAAGAACAAAGAAGGATGGGACAATGTCGATTTCGATGCTTTTGCTTTTTGTAAATGTAACTATAAAGGATTCTTTACTAGAACAGGGAAGAAACCTAAAATGCTCTTAACTGATTGGTCGATAGCAGGCACTATGTTCGCTGGATTTGTAAATATTTTACCAACCAACATTGAAAATGGCGAAGTTTATATTACCTTAACTACATCTAGGGGTAGTAGCGTTTATGACGAAAGCACTGGAACATATGTTAAAGATCCAGAAAACGCCGTTCCAATTCCTAAAGTTAGGGGTATAAAGTTAGTAAAAGGTTTGAAAGGTATTATGAAGAAATACGAAGAAAAATTAGAAGGAGACATGTAAATGGCAAAGTTTGACGATGACGATTGGGAGGATTTTGACCCATCTCCTATAGCTAAAAAAGAAGTTCCTATCAAAGTTGACGATGTTGTATATGACGATGGCTCGGATGAAAGTCCTGGAGCTTTAAACGTAGCTTTTATAGGCTACGAACATAGCGGAAAGAGTATATTATATACTCTCTCTGGTTATTTTAACCAAAATTGGTGGACAACTTCTTCGATGAAGGAAGGTGGGCACATTAGAATTGATAAGTATCCAAAATGTAAACAGTTAATTAAAGAAGGTATAGTTCCAGAAGTAGAACAAGTACAGGTTATAGACTTAGACTGTTCTTACGGAACTCTTAGTAAGATAGGAATATTTGGTAAATTAGCTCGACCACTTTATAAAAATAAAATAATTAAAAGAACGAGTATTCCTATTCCACAAAGACAAGCAGGTTTAGTTAACAACATTATAAAGGAAATAGCTTTAAAAGACTTTGATATAACGAAACAAAAAATAGACAACGAAATTATTATGGCTGTAAAAGACAACCCAGAAACTACAGCTTTAGCTATAGACTCAATGACTTCGTTAGACGAACTTTTAAACAATAAATTTAGAATTCTTTACGAAGTGGCTTTAGCCCCTCAAAGCAGGGGTAAGAAAAAGGGTAAAGATTATTACGGCTCGTCTCTCGACGGAATTAAACAATCTTATTGGAAAATTAGAAATGGTTGGTGGGTATGTAAATTAAGAACTAAAAGACAATATAGAGGGTGGCAATTTGACACATATAAAGTAGAAACAAAACACCCAGTATGGCTCAAGAAAGAAAAGGAAACAGCAGAAGAAGAAGGTGAGGATGTCGACAAAATAAAGGGTTACAAAATTGAGTGGGCTCCTAAAACT
>CBDUWI010000103.1:0-5198 GCA_965370885.1 uncultured bacterium
ATGCAAGGACATTTATTGATCAATTTGATACTTCTGGTTTAATAAGTGAATATATATATGATGAGGTAATCTATGGTTTATATTTATCATCAACTTCCGAAACAGTATATCAATTTAAGATTAAGGATTCACATTATTACATAAATGTTCTTGAAGAGCGCTCATATTCTCAATATGATACAGAAACAGAAATCAATGAATACAATGAAGCAAAAAATGTAAAACACATGTATTATATTAATACTGATAATAAGAATTTGTATATATATGATCAAGAATTATCCATCTATATGTTTGTAAAAGAACTCGAAATTATCACAATAGATTATATTGTAACAGAAATACATAATCACTTAGAAAAAGAAGGAGTACCTATTTCATTTAGTGACCTTTATCCCGTTATTAATGAAGTTTTAAGAGTTGGAAAAGAGTATGGTGAAATGAGCTTTTTTGGTGATTATAATGTAAAGACTTTAACATTGACAATATCTAAAGATGATTTTTTACTTCATGCAAATGAATTTAAGAAGCATCTACTTACCATATATGGTATAGATAAGTATGAGAAAGTTCTTGAATCATACGAGAATTCGCATTACGATAATTTACATATTGAATTTGAGTGGGATACAGAGAAAAATATAATATTACCAAATTTTGTGATTTCATTTATGAATATTGAGTATTATAAATTGAGTGTAGATGCTGAGGCATTCACTCTAAATCCTGATTTCAAATAAGTTATAATAAAAGGACATTTTTTATAAAATGTCCTTTTATTATTTGTGGATTGCGGATAGTAAATTGGACAGTAAAAAATGGACACTTTACTATTTAGACGAAAGACCATCAGTTCTTGATGGTCTTTTTTATGTCTTTATTTAGCGTTATTTTCAAATTCATATGGTGTTAGGTAATTCAGGGATGCATGTGGACGACTGTAATTGAAGTAATGAATATACTCATCAATTGCATCTTTTAATTCATCATAATCCTTATATATGTATCTATAAACTTCTTCTTTTTTTAAAGTTGAATTACTGATTTACAGTTTTTAATTAGAAATAATGTTATAATCTTAATAAGGTAACTAAAGTCATGTGCAATATTTTGCAATAGTTTAACACCCCTCAACTCCATCCCACATTGGACAGGGGTTTAAGTAGGGGTTTCGAAAGTAGTTTTACTTAAACTAGTCGTTTCTATAATTCTTATTAGGAGCAACACATAAAAGGCAATATGAAATTGCGTGAAATAAGGTAAAAATTATATAGTCTAAGAACATTAATAATATATTTATGACAAAAACCAGATTTATAGGTGTACTTAAATAACCTAAATCTATTATGAAAGGAGATATAATTATATTCTCAAAAGTATAATTATAAAAAAAATGAAAAAATACAAAAAGAAAATAACTATTATTGGTGCTGGAAGTTCAGGGCTTGCTATGGCTGCACACCTATCATTAAATGGCGAAGATGTTGTGTTGTGGAATCGTAGTTTTAAGAATATTAAGTCCTTGGTAGAAGATCCGACAATAAAATGTGATGGAGTAATTAGTGGCTCGACAAAATTAAAGTTTGTTACTGATGATTTAGCAAAAGCTGTTAAAAACTCTAAACTGATATTAATAACTATTCCAGCAAACTCTCATAAATCTATTGCTAAATTGTTATCACCACTACTTGATAATGAAATGACAATAGTTCTCTTTCCTGGAAGGACATTTGGGGCTATTGAATTTTGGAATGAACTTGATAAAAACGGAGTAATTGTGAAACCTTTAATTGCTGAAACTCAAACAGTTATTTATACATGTAGAAGAACTGGATCTAACTCCGTAAGAGTATACAAGATTAAGAAAAATGTTTTAATCTCTTGTTTGAAAAATGATAATAAAGAACTTCTGTTAAACTTATTACCATCTTGTTTGTCAAAATATTTGGCTTTTGTAGATTCTATATTAGATACATCTCTTGGAAATATAGGAATGATTTTACATGTAATACCAGTAATTTTAAACACAGGATGGATTGAAAGTGATACAAGGAGTTTTAAGTATTATTATGAAGGAATTTCAAAGTCTATTGCTGAATTAATAGAAAAAATGGATGAGGAAAGACTTGAAATTGCATTAGCGATTGGAATAAAGAGTTTAAGTATAAAGGAATGGATGATGAGTACTTATGAAGTTTATGGGGAAAATCTTTTCTCATGTATTCAAAATAATGAATGCTACAAAGAGATAGAGGCTCCAAAAACACTTAAACATAGGTATTTATACGAAGAAGTTCCATGTGGACTAGTTCCCTTTGAATTTCTTGCAAAACAATTAGGCATTGAAACTCCGATTATGACTGGGATAATTGATATTTCAATATTATTAACTAATACTGATTTTAGATCCATAGGAAGATTAATTAGTCTTGATTTTATATTGAATTTCAAAAAGCTGGGGGTATTTTAGATGAAAAAAATATTATTAGCAGCTATGGGAAATTGTGTTCATGCCGCAGGAATCTATAATTTTTCAAAGTTGGCGAAACAAGAAAACTATATTGTCACTTATTTAGGAAGCTCTAATTCAATTGATAAAATTATAAATTCTATTATTGAATCAAACCCTGATATTGTTGCTATTAGTTATAGGTTATCTGCTGATAGTATGAAGCTACTTTTAGATGAGTTAATAGAAAAAATTACTATTCATAATTTACAAAATAAAACCTTTATATTTGGAGGCACAGTAGAAACTGCTAAGATTGCAGAATTAAGTGGCTTTTTTCAAAAAGTTTTTAATGGTTCTGAACAAATTGAAGAAACTGTGATGTTTTTAAAGGCTCAAAAAGTATCGGAGGATAAAGTAGTGTATCCTAATTCATTAGTTGAAAGGATTAAATTTAAAAAGCCATATCCATTAATTCGTCATCATCTAGGACTTGATACTATATCTAAAACAATGGACATTATTTCTGAACTTTCAAATACAAAATTAATTGATATAATAAGTATTGCCCCTGATCAAAATTGTCAAGAATTTTATTTTAATCAAAAAAAAATGGATCAAAAACAAAATGGCGCAGGTGGTACTCCAATCAGAAGTGAAATTGATTTGGAAAACCTATATAATTCAGCTCAAACTGGCAATTTTCCATTGTTAAGATGCTACGCTGGAACAAATGATATCTTACCTTTTTCAAAAATACTTAAGAAGACATTAAATAACGCTTGGGCAGCAATTCCTCTATTGTGGTATTCAGATTTGGATAGAAGATCAAAAAGAGATTTAAAAACAGCAATAATGGAAAATCAAGAGGCAATAAGATGGAATGCTGAAAATAATATTCCTGTAGAAATAAATGAATCACATCAGTGGGCATTACGATATTGTAGTGATGTAATGGAAGTTGTTATGTCATATATTGTAGCTTACAATGCAAAGTATCTAGGAGTTAAGAATTATATTATACAATTTATGCTTTCCAATCCACCAGGTATTTCACCTAAAATGGATTTGGCTAAAATGCAAGCCAAAATTGAAATGATAAGTGATTTTGAGGATAGTACTTTTAGAACAATTAGAATGGTTAGAACAGGGTTACTTGCGTTTCCTGTAGACGAGGATTATGCTAAGGGATTAATGGCAGCTACAATGTTTTATGGTGCCTTATTAAAACCTGATATTGTTCATGTTGTTTCATATAAAGAGGCAGTTGAAAGAGCTCGCTTTAAAGATATTATTGAATCTATTAAAATTACAAAGAAAAGTATAGAGTTATCTATGCAAGGTGTTGTTGATTTTGAAAATGATCTATTAATTAGGGCGAGAATTGATGAATTAAAAAAAGAAGCATGGGTAGTTATTGATACTATTATAAAACTAGGTAAGGGTATCTATGAGCCACTTACTTCTCCAGAAGTGTTGTTTAATTCTGTAAAACTAGGAATTTTAGATGCACCTGGTCTTAAAGGTTTTTCAGTAGCACGAGGGGAATTTAATACAGAAATATTTAATGGTAAACATTTGTCAGTTGATAAAAAAGGTGTACCTATGACTGAAGAAGAAAGATTAATAAAACTAGGATCTAAATTTTAACAATTATAAATAATATAAACTGTAAAAAGTATTTAGAGAGGAGTGGATTTAATTTGCGTTATAAAATTGGTTTAATTTATGATGTATTAGATGTTCAAAATAAAGATACTAAAGAGACTAAATTTGTTAATCATCAAAAGAAAGTTACAAGAGATGAAATATATAAGATTTTGATTAGTAAATATAATGTAGAAAAAATTATCGCAGATGAAAAAATAATTGAAAGATTATTAGAAAGTAAAATTGATTTAGCATTCCCTTTAACTACAGGAACTAGGGGAGAAAGCAGACAATCACAAATTACTGCTATTTTGGAGATGCTAGGAATTCCTTATGTAGGATCTGGAATTCTAGCACATGCATTAGCATTAAATAAGGCTGTGGCAAAAAAGATTTTTAATTATCATTGTATTCCTACACCGAAATTTCAAATTATCGAAAATATAAATAAAAAAATGAATTTTGATATGAAGTTTCCTTTATTTGTGAAACCAGCATGTGAAGGTTCTGGATTTGGTATTCATAAGGATAGTGTAGTATATAATGAAATAGAACTAAAAAACAAAGTAGAAAGTTTGTTTAAGGAATATGAACCTCCAGTTTTAGTAGAAGAATATATTATAGGAAGAGAATTTACTGTAGGTATTATTGGAAATGGAGAGGAAAAGATTATCCTTCCTATTATGGAAATTGATTTTGGATTAATTCCAGAAAAATATGGTAAGTTTAATTCATTTGAAGTAAAAACAATGTGTGTTGATGAAACTCAGTTTTTTTGTCCAGCAAATATTGATGGCGAATTAGAAAAACTATTAAAAGAAAATGCATCATCTGCATTTGAAGCATTAGGATGTCAAGATTTTTCAAGAATAGATCTTTGTGTAAGAGATAATCAAGCTTATGTATTAGAAATAAATAGTCTTCCTGGGCTACAACAATTTTATAGTGATTTGCCGAAAATGGCTGAAGTTGCAGGAATAACATATAATCAGCTTATTTTTAAAATTGTTGAAGTAGCATTAAGAAGAAATAAAATATAGATGTATTTTCAGGATGCGAATAGTAAATTGGACAGTAAAAATTGGACACTTTACTATTA
>CBDUWI010000104.1:0-5177 GCA_965370885.1 uncultured bacterium
AGGTTTATGTTAACCACCATTTTTGAGGGGTTACAACTACCAAATCTCGAGCTCATATACCTTGTTTTAAAAGCTATATTTTCGATATTAATTAGTCCATTATATTGATACTTAATCTTCAATTCTTCAAGCTTATTAAGCAATACTTTCTTCTCGTGTGTCATGTATATGTAGTTCAATTGGTCAATAGGTAGATCAGGTTCTTTGATTAATCTGTTTTCGAAATCAATTTCTAAATTACTGATATTACTATCTTTTTCTTTTTTAAACTTTTTGTCAAACAAATAATAGTTAGAATCATCTTTTTTTGAACTATTTGCTTGGTGAATTTTCTTGATGAATAGATCTTTGTTTTCTTTGATATATTTTATTATACCTCTTTTATTTTGATTCTTTGATGCGTTCACTTGGATGTACCCAGGTTTCTTAAAGTAAAAGTATGTATTCTTGTTGTTTTTAAACGCTATTTGGTATTCGATAACTTGATTATCGATAGTGATTTGATCCATTATATAATCCTAATTAACTCTTTTAAAACATGAGCTGCATTATTAGATGCTTCCTGTAAAAATTTATAGAAATCAATGCCTTGAGTTTCATCTTCAATCAAGTCAGAGATGCTTCTATATATAATAAATGGTATATTGTAAATTGTAGCAGTATGCGCGATTGCACCTGCTTCCATTTCAACAGCATATATATCTGGATATAGGTCATTTACTAAGGCGATAGTTTGTTTTGAATGTACAAACTGGTCACCAGATGCAATTTTTCCTATTTTATAATCCAAGTGAAGACTATTTAGAATCTTTTTTGTCTTTTGGAGAAGAGTAGCGTCTGCATAGAAAAGCGGATCTGATCCAGGGATCTGTCCTCTAACGTATTTGCTTTCAAAAGCAGTAACATCTACATCATGATATAGTACCTCTTTTGAGATGACAATATCTCGATGTTTTACACCATTTTGTCCACCAGCAACTCCAATATTTATTATATGTTTTACTGCGAATTTTTCAATTAGAAGTGTTGTTGTGATAGCTGCATTCACTTTACCTATTCCAGTTAAAACTATCACAACATCTTTTTCATTAATTTTGCCTTTATAAAAAGTTCTTACACTAAGTTTCATTTCTTCAAGATCAGTTACTTCTTTTAAAATTGAATCAATTTCTGCTTTCATTGCTCCCATAATCCCAATCATGATTTACCTCCTTTATAATTAAAATAAGAATGTTAAAAACATTCTTATTTGACGTCAATTATTTTTACTTTTACCTCTTTGCCTGGTTCAGTTTTTATGTTTAGTACGTTCCCTTTTCTACTTCCAATAATGCCTTTTCCGATTGGAGATTCATTTGAAATTTTATGTTCTAATGGATTGGCTTCTATAGAACCTACTATTGTAAAAGTATTTTCTTCAAGATCATCAATTTTGATAACAACAGTTTTTCCGATGCTAACATTTTTTGATTTATCTTCTCTAATAATTTCGTAATTTTTTAGAATGCTTTCAATTTCTTTTATTCTTGCTTCAATGCGTGCTTGCTCTTCCCTTGCAGAATCATAATCTGCATTCTCTGATAAATCCCCTTGAGCTCTAGCATCTTTTAATGCTTCTAGATTTCTTAGACGGTCTACGTCTTTTAATCTCTCTAATTCACTTTTTAAATTTTTTAATCCTTCTTCGGTTAATTGGTTAATTTTGTCCATATTATGACCTCCATATTTGAATTTTATTATACTATATCTTGTTCAGAAATGATAGATTTTATTTTAGTGATAATTAAATCAACAGCTACAGTATGATTAATATCATTAGGAATAATTACATCTGCATATCTTTTAGTTGGTTTGACAAATGCGAAGTGCATTGGTTTTACTGTACTAAGATATTGATTTATTACTGAATCTAAAGATCTACCTCGTTCTGACATATCTCGATTCAATCTTCTGATGAATCTAATATCATCATCTGCTTCAACGAATAATTTAATGTCGCATAAATCTCTAATTCGTGAATCTTCCATTATCAAGATTCCTTCTAGAATTATGATTTTTGTTGAGCTTATAGTTTCTGTTTTTTCACTGCGATTATGTGCTTCAAAATCATAAGTAGGTTTGATTATTGTTTTCCCATTTAATAAATCAGATATTTGTTTAAACAATAAATCATTATCAAGCGAAAAAGGATGATCATAGTTTACTTTATAACGTTCTTCCATTAACATATCTGTTTGATCCTTGTAATAATCATCATGTTTAATAACAGTAACATCTTCTTCATTAAAATTAGCAACAATTTTGTCTACTACGGTTGTTTTACCTGATGCAGAACCTCCAGCAACTGCTATAAAAACTGGTTTATTCATATCTCTTACACCGCCCTTTTTCTTAATAAAAGGAGTTATTAAACTCCTTATGTAATTCCTTGATGAATTTTCAATTATTATTATAATCTATATTTCTATTATTACAAGGTTAATGTTTAACTTTTCTAATCATATCGTATTTTGATACTTTAAATGGTATAAGAATTTTTAGAATTTGCAAAGGATGTCTTGCAGATTCTAATAAATTAAAATCTATATCTCTTATTTCATCTATTTTAAAAATCATCGTCTCAAAATTAGGTGAAAAAACTTCAACTTCATCTCCTGGCAAAAAATGATTTCTTTGCTGTATTGTGGCAATTGAGTTTTCTTCATCGTAGTCATGAATTAAGGCGATAAATTCTTGTGTCGGATTTTCACTTCTCATGTTATATAATTGTTCATCAACTGTTGTCATGCCTTCCATAAAGCCATGACTAGTTAATCTGTTTTCCGCTTTTGAAATTTCCGATATATAATTAGATAAATCAATACTTGACTCATCACAAATATCATCAATTAATTTTCGGTATGTGTTAACAACTGTAGCAATGTAATGAATAGATTTCATTCTTCCTTCTATTTTAAGAGAGTTTACACCAATATCTATTAAATTAGATATTTGCTTTACAGTTTGCAAATCTTTTGAACTCATTGAAAATGGCATATCTTTATTTAGCATTGTTTCGCCATTATATAAGTCATAATTCCAACGGCAACTATGAGCACAACCGCCCCTGTTGGCATCTCTATCTGTCATATTATTAGATAAAGTACATCTTCCGGAGTAAGAAACACACATACCACCATGGATGAATACTTCGATATCGCATTTTGTCTGTTTTTTGAATTCTGCAATTTCAAATTTATTTAATTCTCTTGCTAAAACCACTCTTTTTGCTCCTTGTTCATACCAGAAGTTAACACTTTCATAGTTTGTTGAAGATACTTGTGTTGAGATATGAATTTCTAGATTTGTATGAGCTTTTGCTGTTTCAATAATTACTGGTGAAGCACAAATTATAGCGTTAACACCAACTTTTTCTAAATCTTGCAAGTATTCCTTTAACCCTTCGAGATTATCGTTATGAGGGACTATGTTAGTAGTTACATAGACTTTTTTACCAAAGCTTTTTGCGTAATCGCAAGCTTTTTTAATTTCAGGTATATCAAAGTTTGAAGCGCGAGCACGTAATGAGAATTTTTTACCACCAATAAATACTGCATCTGCTCCATAAATGAAAGCAATTTTTAGTTTTTCTAAATCTCCTGCAGGAGCTAATAATTCCGGTTTATTCATCATATCACCTTTAATATTTATCATAAACTGTCTTCTTGTAAAAGAAGCCAGAATCATGATCTTTTCTAGATAAATTTGATATTGAAAAAGCCGTATTTTCTTGGTCTGTTGCTAAAAATATTTTTGTATAATTATTCAATGTATTGATAAGATAAGTTGTATCTTTGAAGATACCATCAATTATAAATACATTGAGAATTGTTTTTAATTTAGTAATTTCACGATATGATTCTAATGCTTTATCTCTAAAAATATGTGTACCGTGATTATCTTGGAAGATAGGGTATGATTCATTTCTAATTTCTTCGACAATTCTGAGATTTCTATTTTCGATAAATTCTTCATATTCTTCATTTGTGTATTTAAAGAAGTTTTCTATTAAAGGTCTTCTTGAATGAAACATATTTAGATGTCCATGACCGATAAGCGATATTTCAATTTTACTGTCTTTAGCAATTATTGTAATATCTTCTAATGTAATTTCTTTTGATATTGTTAATCCTTTTATTCCTTTTTCATGCCAAAAAGTTGGATCGTAGTAATTTGTATTTAAAGTTTCAGGGTTATATATTAATATTTGCTGTAAATTAAGTTTTTTTGCTAGTTGATAAACTGCAGTGTCACCAAAAATAATGCCATTTACATCTAATTCTTTTAGTAAATTTAAAAATGATTTAATTTTATCTAAATCTTTATTATGTGCAATTAGATTCAATGAAATATAGATTTCTTTATTCAAAGATTTAATTAATTGATTAGCTTCTTTTATCTCTTTTGTTGAGAATGAGTGCACTAATCTATTTGCGAATTCATCATTACCTAAAATGAAAATATCAGCACCATGCTCAGATAATAATTTAATGCTTGATACATTAAATGGTGTTACTGCAATTTTCATAAATTCACTTCCTTTTAATACTTAAACTCATACCATCTCCAACTTGATAAATATAGGTATCAAAGTCAGGTTGTTCAATTACAAATTCATTAAAATCATTAATCTTTCTTAATAATTGTCTTAAATTTCTATCTTTCACTTCTGAGTTAACTAAGCCGTGGAAGAGTAAATTATCAGTGATTATTATACCTTTTTCTTTGAGACATGGTTTAAACTTATTAAAGAATTTGATACTTTGTGCTTTTGCAGCATCAATAAAAATTAGATCGAAAATTCCTAAGCTATTTATATCTATTTCTAAAGCATCACCTTTTATTATGTTAACCTTACTTTCTAGTGATGCATCTTTAACGTTTTTAAGAGCAATTTTATACATTTCTTCACTTTTTTCAATTGTCGTAATTGTGACATCACTGCTCATTGCCATACTTATTGCTGAATATCCGATGGCTGTACCTATTTCTAAAATATTCTTAACTTTAGATAATTTAATGATTTGATTAATGAAGTTCAATCCTTCATCGGTTATAATTGGAACCTTGTTAATTATGGCATACGACTTTAAAGAAACTAATAAATTATTAGTCTCTTTTTTGTTGATACTTTTTAA
>CBDUWI010000105.1:0-5115 GCA_965370885.1 uncultured bacterium
TTTATAAACAATTAATATAAAAGAGATTGCTTCGTTTGTAACAGCAAGAAGAAAACCATGCCAAAGGCAGGTAAAACTCGCAAAGACAATATTAATTGGATTTGTCGTTTTGCTTCACAAAGCCAACAATATTTCACTTTTCTTACAAAAACACTCTATTATGCAGAACTCATTTAATTATATTATTTACCGCAATAAATGTTCCAAATATAAATAGTTAATGATAGATTCAAATAAAAAAACTGCCGGTAATTCCGACAGTTTTATAGAGTCAAGTCAAGTATAAACCCCTCTTAATCTCCCCTTACAAAGGGGAGTAATTCTGATCCCCCTTAAAAGGGGGAATTAAAGGGGGTTTGCAGTTTTTAGCAAATTAAAATATATGGCTATTTTGTAATTATTTCTTTTTTAAAAACTCTTGTAATTCAGTTTTCAACTTTATAATTTCTTCGTCAGTAATTTCTTCTTCCGGATCGGTTGAATAGTAAGAGAGTCCCTTATCCAAAGATTTCAAAGCTTCCTTGTATTTCTTCATATCTTTTTGGATATGAGCAAGTTGGATATAAGCATCAAAATGATCCTCACGGGTTTCGATAGCTTTTAAAGTTGCTTTCTCGGCATCTTCTAATTTTTCCATCTTCATGAGTGCTTCACCTTTGTGTCGCCAAGGACATGACCATTTAGGGACATCTTCATTAATTTGATCATAGATTGCAATAGATTCATCCAATTTACCCAACTCTAACAATAAATTGGCGTATGAGAATTTTGTGCGTGTAGTTAATGAATCATAATTCTCTTCTAAAATTTTGATCTCTTTGTTCATCTGCATACTATACAAATAAGCCAGCATAATATTTGAAGTATAAGTTGAATCAACCTGCTCTTGATAACCACCTGCCGCTTTCAGAAAATTTTCATAAGTTGGATTTTCCTGATATTCATTGAATTCTGTATAATCGTGCTGACCTGCAAAACATATTGTAACTAAAACGATGAATAATAATATTATTAATTTCTTCATTTATCTCTCCTTGAACTTAAAATTTTATGACTACTTAAAGTGTCAAGATGTTGATATTTTTGAGTATATTAATTTCTACTTAGCAGCATTCTTATGCTGCTTTGCGGAAATTTCAAATAATGGTTGGTCACTGTCACGTTCTTCCAATTTCTCTCTCAATCTGAATGTGAAGTGGCTTGTTAGTGGCTTTTATCATTTCACTAAACTTCCAATTTTATCATTACCTTTATAACAACCTGAATGCCAAATTTTTATACCTGTAAATCCACCAGATAATTTTTCATGTGGTTTTATACCACCGTAAGGTATTCCCTTATGTATCTCACCATTAACATCTATCCATCCAAAAGATGAATCATTGGGTGTTTTAACTTTCCAATTTTTCTGAATTTTGAATATTTCTGCTTGATATGGCCATCTAAAACCTAGTACCTTTGTTTCTTTTTCCGCAAGTACTCTTCCTTCATAAGGACAAGCTGGCATCTTTCCATCTACTTGATGAATTAGTAATAAGAACGCAGCACCACCAAGTAAAATACTTCCAAATTCTTGCATATTACCTTTTACATATCCAACTTCTTCACTTATTAAGCTACTTAAAGAGAATATTTTATTTCCTTTTACATATCCAACTTCATTCCCTCCAAAAAATCCTCCAAAAGAGTATATTTTGTTACCTTTCACATGTCCAACTTCATTCCCTCCATAAAACCCTCCAAAAGAATAAATTTTGTTACCTTTCACATGTCCAACTTCACTCCCCCCCCAACCGTTCTTGGAGGAGTAAATCCTATTAGGGCTGGCTTAACCAACTTCACTCCCCCAACCTTTTGATGTATAAAAATGGCATTTCTTTTTTGACTTATTATCCATTTCATTGTTAGAAGACATTTTCGTATAGTTAGACTTAACAATTGATGATGATTGAAAAATATCATCTCGGAATTTTCTGGGAACTAATACTTCTGGTCCTGGATTAGAACCATTTACTTCTGGTGCTATAAGATAATCTCCCCTTCTAGATTCGTTTTTAGTTAATTCATCTAATGGTTTATTCGCTTCCATTAAGCTTAAAATTGATTCCCAATTTTCAAATCCATGTGTATGAGTTCTGTAGTTTTCTTGTTCGGAATTATCTAGTTGGTGATAAGATTCGATCACTATTTTCAGATATTTATGTAATTCTTTGTACTTTTCTGAGTCGGGTTCTGGGTCTTCTTTATTCTCTTCATCTCCAATAAATGCTATTGCTGACACAATACCTCCAGCAGGCCAAATAGCTAAAGAAGGATTATTCTTTATTTCATCGTTAGTTAATAATTCTGAATAAATTTCAATAGCTTTAATATACATACCATCTGAAGCTAATTTACTTGCTTCTAAAAAATCTTTTTCAAAATTATCATATTCCATTTTCATCCTACTCCTTTAATTGTTATTTCAACAATAACAATAAAGTTGCTGCTCCAAGTTGCAAATTACTTTCATCCATTCGAGCAATGTGTTTTTTATTAGAATCATAAACATCCTTTCCTACGATATAACCAATCTTACTACCACCAAATAGAGAACCTGTAACTGAATACACATATGTCCCTGAAACATAACCGACTTTCGATGAACCAAACAGTGAACCAACAGAATAGATATTATCACCCTTACAGAAACCAATTTTAGTTCCAGAACCGAATAAACCACCAGAAGTGAAAATATCATTTCCATTAAGAAATCCTAAAGTTCCTCCAAATGGTTTATAAACGAATATTTTCATATGTTAAATTATATTTCTCTTTTCACATCAGCCTCTTTTATAGTAAACACGATCAATTATTTCTCTTCTTTGTAATTCAGAATAACCTTCATCTGCTGGAGCTTGTTGAATTGCAACAAGGGCAGCTTCCAAAGTTTCTTTTACCCCCTGGTTTGGTTATACAAAAGTGGCTATTTTCAGATCCTTTAAAATCATTTTTATCACAACAATTAGCAACTTCTCTTTCTGCTTTTGTGTAAGATATAATATTCTCCTATTTATTATTTTTTCCCTTGATTATTCTTTCTTTTCGCCTTTTTTCATAAATTAAATTTCCAGAAGAACCTATGGGAAACTTATCTGTATCACTAAAATCTACACTATCGTGTATACTCTCCATCATTGATCGTATTTCAGCTGGAGACTTAGATACTGTAGTATACCCTGAAGATTTGTAATTTGAACTTGATTTGGATCTCTTTTTGCTGATAATGAGAACAACAATAACAATAAATATAACAATTATAATTAGATAACCCATTGTTCCCTCCTATTTATTATACAAAAAAGCTTCGGCTTTATTCATTGCTTCGCCTGCCGAATATGCTTTTCCCACACTTGTCCATCCTGCATAAGAGACATAAGCGTCTTTACTTGCAGAATCCCATTTTACTTCATAAGATTTGTGACTCCCTGATTTGACTCTTCCAATAACTGTTGCTGACATAATTTCCTCCTAATTATCTTTTTATTTGATTTGTTACTTTCTTCCAAACCTCTTTTGTGATTTTCAATTCTCCACCAGTATCTTCCAGTAAAACTTCAATCTCATAAACTTCATCAATCATATAATCTTCAAGACTATCAAAGAAATCTAAACCGAGATATTGCAAAAAAGATACAACCCAACCAGCAAGCCCTGATTCATAAATGACTAACCTGATTTTAACCCACTTATTTGTTGGTAAAATTGTACCAGCTTGTAATGAATAACCTCCTGCTGAAATATAACTGTCTGCAAAATAGATAAATGAAGGATCGTCAATATCTCGAATGTCATATCCAATTGCACTTCCAGGTCCATTAATTATAACAATTGCAGAACCTTGTATAGTTTCAGGAATTAAATGTAAATCTACATTACCAATTAATCCTGATTGTGGTGAGATATTGTAGACTTGATCTTCATTATTGTCTTGAACTGTTACTTCAGTTGGTTTTTCTTCTGTGCAACTGATGAAGAATAGAGTTAAAATTACTGAAACATACAGAAATATTTTACTTCTCATCCTGATCCTCCAATTTATCATTTTCATTCTTAACAAAATTTTTTAAGTATTTTTTAAAATTCTCAGCAGAATTAATTAGGAGATTATGTAGCAATTCGGATATTTTGAAAAACACAAACAATCAACAATTTTGTTGTCTGTTGGTGTTTCATTAATAAAATTCTGCCGAGAATAAAATCTCTACCTTTTTTTGTTCCATTTATCTGATACTCTCTTCTGTGATGTTTTTGGTGATCCGGCTAAACCTGTAACTTTTTTTATTGCCTTTGGATATTGTCGTTTTGTAAGTTTTGGTTCCTAAATATTGAATCAAAAAGACCGCTGTTATTCTTTGTTTTTGATTTTGGGTTGCTCATAAGATTTCCTCCCGTTTAATTATTTTTTTGTTTTAGCTCTCCAATACAAAAAAGTTATTGCTCCAAAAATAAAGAAAGTTATAAATTGATTTGGTTCTTGAAACGCAAAAATTAATGCCAATAAAGTTAGAGCACCCCAAATAAGTAATACCTTTTTTGAACCTCGAAACGATGAATATTTTAAAGCAGCTTGTGAGACATTTTCCAGTCTATCAAGGGTTTTACGAGATTCAATATCATCAGGGTCGAGTTCGACTGCTTTTTTTAAATGAAATAGTCCTTTTTCTTTATTTCCAGAATCTGCATAAATCAAACCTATACTTTGATGTACACTTGCTATATCATCTGTAATTTCAAGCGATTTTTCTAAGTTCTTAACAGCTTCCGCTCGTTTCCCTAAACCCATATTTTGAACAACACCTTTTAAGCCTAATGCAAAAGCCTTTCCTGTTATTGTATTTTTCCCATCATCCAGGGAAATGCCAGGTTCTAGATCATCGGCTTTTTTAAATTGTTTTAAAGCTAGGTCAAGGCTCTTTATTAATTCGTAAGCTAATTGTTCATTTCCTTCGAGATTTGCATTTAATGCATCTGTAACTTCATCATTGTAAGAATATCCCAACTTAATTGCTTGTTCAACTTCTTTACTTGCCATTTTGTTCTCCTTTTATTCTTTTTTTTGAATCTTATCAAAGA
>CBDUWI010000106.1:0-5064 GCA_965370885.1 uncultured bacterium
AATTGATAATTTAGTTTATAGATCTGGATTAGCTAAATCACGTCGTCAAGCTCGTCAACTAGTTAATCACGGACATGTTTATGTCGATGGAAAAAGAGTTGATATACCATCTTATAGATTAGTTCCAGGTCAATTAATATCATTAAGTGACAAAGCTAAAAAGTTCGATATAGTTCTTAACAGTTTAGAAGCTTTAGTAACTAGATTAGAATTTGTAACCTTTGATGATAACAAATTTGAAGTTACTTACATAAGATATCCTGAAAGAAGTGAAATCTTATCAGACATCAAAGAAAACTTAATTGTTGAATTCTACAACAGAGAATAAATATAAAAGAGGCTGTAAAGAAATAGTTTCAAGTTATCCAGTGGATAAATAACTAAAAGTCGGACTCGAAAGAGACCGACTTTTTTGGTATAATTAAGGTATGCGAACACCTATAGATTACACAGAAAATTATACAACAAATCAATTGGTTTTACCACTAAATTTAGGAATTATTTTATCACCTAAATCTGAGGTACATACCTATCTTGAACTCATGAAAGGAATAAAGCTAGAAAAATACTTCGGTAACAAGTCAAATGTTGGAAGACTACCGAAAAACAGAGTGAAGATAATGAATGCCATATTATTTGGTTATATGATTGGTTATAGAAGCACAAGAGCAATCAAAGAAGCATGTCTTAATGACATAAGATTTATGTATTTAATTGAAGGGATGGCAGCGCCATCGCACACATTAATAAATAATGTGATGAAGGAAATCAAAGAAAAGCTAGATTCATTATTACTTGAGATTAATCAAGAAATAATAAAGAGAGAAGAAATTGATACAGATAGATTATATATAGATGGGACAAAGATAGAAGCCGACGCAAATAAGTATACCTTTAAATGGAAGAAATCAATAATCAAGTTTCGTGATAAATTACATATAAAAATCACAAAAGAAATAAAACAATATAATAAAATAATACAAGAATACGGATACAAATCAGTACAAGCAAAAGAGAAATACAAACCAGAAGAGATAGAAAAGATAGTAAACAGGTTAGTTGGGCTAATCGATTATTTAGGGATTGAATTAGTATATAAGCAAGGCAAGAGAAAGACACCCGTGCAGCGCTTATACGATAATTTCAAAGAATATTCAAGTAAACTACAAGAATACAATAAAGATCTTTTAATAATAGGACCAAACAGAAATAGTTATTCTAAAACAGATCATGGCGCAACATTTGGCATCATCAAAGAAGACATGAAATTCCGTCGATTTACGAGAACCATGTTTTCAGGGATAAAACTCGAGTTGAATCTTATAGCAATTGGATTTAATCTTAAGAAATTCCACAATAAGCAATATAGATAATACTCAATAATTGAATAGTTATCCACATTTCTAAGTGAAATGTATTTTAAGTACTAAAAAAAACGCTGAAATCAGCGTTTTTCTTATACTATCATTCAAAAGAAAAGCCGTAAAGCTTAAAATCATCTAAGATTTCATTTCTTTACAGCCTCTTTTTTTTATTTTCGAACTACCTTTTTCCTATGCTTTTCATCAATCATTTTTTTGTCAGCATTCATGATAAATTCTTCAACATTGCTAAAATTTTTATCTATTCTGGATATACCATATGTGAAAGCAACATTATATTTACTTAAGAATTTATCTTTCTGTACTAGAATCTCAATGTCCTTAACTAAAAGAATTGCTTCTTTATAACTATTATCTCTAATTAGTAAAATAAATTCATCACCACCATAGCGACCAAAATAATCCGTATCTCTTACTCTGTTTTTTACAACTTTAGCAAACCCTTTTAATACATCATCACCAATTTCATGCCCAAATTCATCATTTATCTTTTTGAAATAATCGAGATTCATTAAAATACAACAAAAATGCTCTTTATTCCTTTGATAAAATTTGAAACAGCTTTCAAACATTGTATCCATCATTTTACGATTATAAACATCAGTTAAATAATCAACTAGAGAAGCTTTTTTTAAATCATCATTTAATATTAATATTTCCAAATCAGCTTCAATAGCGTCTCTAATTAAACTAAGCAATTCTTTATATTGATCATTATATTCATTTTCATCTGTATCTAAAACACAAATCGTACCAAAAAGTTCTCCATCAGTCCACTTAATTGGTAATCCGTAATAAGATATCATATTTAAAATAACATCAGGACTATCTTTCCAAGCTTTTTTCTTCAAAGCATCAACTACTAATAGTTCACTATTTGTGCCGAGAACGGTCTCACAATAAAACCCTAATCCTAATTTCGATTTTTCATTGCTTTTATAAGGATTAAATTCATTAGAACTCTTGACGAATACCTCGATATTGTCCCTTGAAACACGCATAATTAATCCGGCAGGAACTTTTAATATTTCAGCTACAACGTCGATTATTCGTTGCCATTTATTTTTTGTTATTTCAGTAATTTTCGGCTTACTTTCTGAAGTGATTCTAATAATTTTATGTTCCTTTTTCTCCTTTAAATATACTACTGTATCAGACATATTTCTCCCCCTAAAAAACAATACTTTTCTAGTTTTAAATAAGCACTAGATAATTAAATATTACCATAATAAATTTCTAATATATAGCGTTTTTAGTATTTTGTATTTAAACTATATTTTTAATTCAGTAGATAGAGTATTTTGCAATTTCTTTGCAATAACGTGTTTAATTCAATTTCCCACGTTTACTCCTTCTTCAATTATTTTAATGCGGCTTTAACTAATTCTATGAACGCCTGAGCATCTAAACTTGCCCCACCAACTAATGCACCATCAATATCAGACATTGATAGTAATTCTACTACATTTGAAGGTTTAACTGATCCACCATATTGGATACGAACAGCTTCAGCTGTTTCTAAATCGTATATCTCTTCAACCATTAATCTAATTTCCTTAATAGTATGATTTGCCATTTTTGCTGTAGCAGTTCTACCTGTTCCAATTGCCCAAATTGGTTCATATGCTAAAACCATTGTTTTAACTTGTTCATTTGTTAGTCCAGACAAGCCATTTATAATTTGAATTCTAATGAAAGATTCTGTTTCAAAAGCTTCTCTTGTTTCTAAACTCTCACCAACACAAAGAATTGGTGTTAAACCATATTTAAATGCTTGATGAGCTTTTTTATTTACACTAGAATCCGTTTCATCATAATATGCTCTTCTCTCGCTGTGACCAATAATGACATATTCCACTCCAATATTTTTAAGCAATGGAGCACTAACTTCTCCCGTGTAAGCACCTTCATCTAAATAATGCATATTTTGAGCTCCAATACGTAAATTATCACCTTGTCTTTTAACAAGATCTCTTAAAATTGGAGCTTGAGAACAAATAACGCTCTCAACTAAATCTTTTTCTGGAAGTTCCATATTTACACTATAGATAAAATTTAATGCTTCATCTCTTGTTTTAAACATTTTCCAGTTTCCTGCAATAATTGGTTTTCTCATCTTATTTACCTTGTCCTAACATTTTTTTTATTTATTTTAAAGTTATTTTAAAACATTGGTGGCGTACTTACCCAAAGAACCACCGAAATATCTTGAGAGTTATTTTCCAAATAATGATACTTGTTGGCAATATAATAAAATGAATCACCTTCATTAACTATATACTTTTTCTTCCCAACTCGTAAAATTATTGAGCCTTTTAATACATAACCAAATTCTTCTCCTGAATGTGGTTCATCTTCGTGACTTTTACCATTAACTTCTAGTTCTAAAATAATTGGTTCCATTTCATATTTTTGTGCATTTGGTACAATCCACTTAATTGTATGCAATAAATCTTCATCAGCTTTTTCGTAAAAATCATCAGTTGTAAAAACATAAGCCTCTTGCTCTGAATCATCAAAAAACTCTCCAAGACTTGTCCCAAGAACTTCTAAAATATCTGCCAAAGTGGAAATTGATGGCGATGTTAAATTATTTTCAATTTGTGAAATAAAGCCTTTTGTAAGTTCACAACGATTAGCTAACTCTTCTTGTGTTAATCCATTTTCTAATCTTTGTTCTTTTATCTTTATACCAATATCACTTAATATCATCTTATAAATCGTCCACGCAAGAAACGCCAGGTAATTCTTTACCTTCTAAATATTCTAATGACGCTCCGCCACCAGTTGATATGTGGGTAACTTTATCAGCGTATCCATTTTGAATAACTGCAGCAGCACTATCGCCACCACCAATAACTGTTATAGCATCTGTTAAATTGCTTAATGCTTCACAAATTCCTATTGTTCCCTGAGCAAAATTACTAAATTCAAATACACCAACAGGTCCATTCCAAACTATTGTTTTTGCCTCTTTTAAAAGTTCAGTATAATGAGCCAATGTTTTCGGACCAATATCCAATCCCATTTCATCAGGATGAATATCATTAGCAGCAGCAACTCTAATTGGTGAATCATTACTGAATTCTTTAGTAACTTTAAAGTCGCTTGCTAAAACAATTTTTCCTTTTGCTTCTTTAAGCAACTCAGCAGCTAAATCCAATTTATCATCTTCACAAATTGAAGTACCAATTTCTAAACCTTGTGATTTCATGAATGTATAACTCATTCCGCCACCAATTAAAATTTTATCAGCCTTTTTCAATAAGTTTTTAATTACACCAATTTTATCTCCTACTTTAGCTCCACCTAAAATAGCAATAAAAGGTCTCTTAGGGTTATCAACCGCTCCCCCGATAAATTTTATTTCTTTTTCAAGTAAGAACCCAGCTGCAACTTCGTCAATATTAGCTGCAATACCTACATTTGATGCATGACTACGATGAGCAGTACCAAACGCATCATTAACAAATACATCACCAAGTGATGCCCAATATTTACCAAGGTCAGGATCGTTTTTCGATTCCTTTTTCCCGTCAATGTCTTCAAAACGCGTGTTTTCAAACATTAATATTTCTCCTGAATTTAATTCTTTAATTGCTTCTTCTAATTCAATTCCTCTTGTATGAGGAACAAATTTAACATCTTTACCGAGAAGTTCAGATAATTTTAAAGCAATAGG
>CBDUWI010000107.1:0-5041 GCA_965370885.1 uncultured bacterium
CAAATTACGGTATTATCCAAAAATTAGACTTTAAACACAACAAAAAGGAACGTAAAAAATTATATGCTGAAAGATCAATTAAAATACTTAGCGAAGTAATTAATACACTAACAGATTAATTTCATAGTCAGGAGTGTTATAAATGAGTAATCAACAAACAATCTTATTATTTAAAGATTATCTTGAAAATGAAAAAAGATATTCTATCCATACAATTAAATCATACACAGATGATATTTTTTCACTTATCCATTTTTTAGATCGAGAAGAATTTGGCGACCTATTAACTGTATCGGAAAGAATAGCCAGATTTTATACAGCTACACTCCATGAAAACTATAGTCCAAAATCAATTGCGAGAAAAATATCAAGTTTAAGAAGTCTTTATAACTATTTAAATAGAGAAGAAATTACTAAGGGAAATCCTTTTTTAAGCGTAGAACTCCCTAAACAAGAAAAGAAATTACCTAAATTTCTTTATCCTGAAGAAATAGAAGCTCTATTTAACTCAATTAATACCAGCACTATAATCGGAAAAAGAGATTTATTAATATTAGAGTTTTTATATGGTACAGGTGTTAGAGTTGGAGAACTATGCAGTATAAGACTAAAAGATATTGATTTTTACCAAGATCTAGTTTTAATTCACGGAAAAGGTTCCAAAGATAGATATGTACCTATTCATAAATTACTCTCTAAGACTTTAAAAGATTATATCCTAACAACTAGAAATGAATTTCTTAAAAGAGGCGAGAGTAAAGAAAATGACACATTACTATTGAATTTTAAAGGTACTTCCCTCTCACAAAGAGGTGTAAGAGGAATAATAAAGAAAATTATTGATAATTCAGGAGAAACTTTTAATATTAGTCCTCATAAAATAAGACATTCTTTCGCAACCCATTTATTAAATAATGGTGCGAATATTCGAAGTGTTCAAGAATTACTTGGACATTCTCATTTATCAAGTACACAAATATATACCCATATAACAAAGGAAAAACTTAAAGATTCATATATGAAAGCTCATCCAAGGGCTAAAAGGAATAAATAGAAGAGTAGGAGAAGCGATATGGAAGATAGAGATAAAGTATTAAAAAGCATAATAGAATTTGCGCAAGAAAATGAAAATATTAGAGCACTTGTCTTACAAGGTTCTTTAATAAATCTAAAAGGAAAATTAGATTACTTCTCAGATATTGATCCTTTGTTTTATGTTAGTGACCCTGAAGAATTAGCTAATAACACAGAATGGATATTAAAATTCGGTAATATTATGACTAATCTTTTTGATGAATCAAAAGATGAAAATAACTCAATGCATTATATGAGAATGGTGATTTATGAGAACGGACTTAAAGTTGATTTTGGAATTGCCTCAGTTAAAGTGGCTAAATACGCAAATAAAATGCCTTTATATAAAATAATATTAGATAAAGATGGAATTTTACCGTTTCCTAGTACAACTGATGATTCAAATTTTTATGTAAAAAAACCTTCTCGTGAAGAATACCTTTCACAACTAAACGATTTCTTTTGGGATACAACATATATCGCAAAAAGTCTGTATCGAGAAGAAATCTATTTTGCCCATTTTATGGAATCAAATATCCATCTACTAATGAGACCAATAATCGAATGGTTCATCGGTATAAATTACAATTTTAAAGTCAATACAGGACTAGAAGGAAGAAATTTTAAAGAACTTCTTAAAGCCAAAGACTGGGAATTAGTGTTAAAATCATTCTCAGATGCAAATACAGACAATATATTTAAGGCATTATACGCTTCCTTTGATTTGGTTAAACATATGGGAGAAAGTATTGGCGATAAATTAAATTACCCATATCCAATTAATCATGAACAAAAAGTTCTAAAATATATTAAAAAGACTGAACAGCTAACAATAGATAAATAAAAAAGATGAATTTTATAAAAATTCATCTTTTTTTATAATTAAGGAGAATTAATTGATATTATCTTGTATATATTTATGTAAGAAGACGTCTAAAAATAGAATGCCGTCAATAAGGGGGAATTTAACATTATCGAAAGCCGCTATGGCATTTCAAAAAGCCTATTCGTACATATCCTTTCTTTGATGTGATAAAATATTATAAAGAAAGGATGTGCAAAATGAAAAATGATTATGAAATAATTATAGAAGTACTAAATGGCAATAGTGATTACTTTTCTAGCCTAATGGAAAAATATCATAATGAAATATTTCGATATGTATATAATATACTAGGAAACTATGAATCTACTGAAGACTTACTTCAAGAAATATTCCTTAAAACTTACAAAAATTTAAAAAAATATGATGAATCAAAAGCTTCATTTCGCACATGGCTCTATAGAATAGCTTCAAATCACACATTGAATTATTTAAATTCGAAAGACTATAAAAACAAAAGTAGTGTTTCAATATACGAAGAATCAACTCTAAAATCAAGTGGTGGAGTTGAAGAAGACATTATTAAAGAAGAACAAATAAATCAAATTAAAAAGATTATAGATTCAAAGTTAAAACCAAAACATCAAGAAATCATGTATCTTCATTATTTTAGTGGTTTAACTGTAAAAGAAATTGGAGAAACAACAGAAATACCAGAGAAAACAATATACAAGGCAATCAAAACTAGTCTTGATAAAATTAAAGAGGAGGTGGCTATTTATGAATATACTTAATCGAGTAATTGATGAAAATGTCATGAATTACAGTAAAGAAAAAACATTTGATTATGTAATGAATGAAATAAACATAGAACCTAAAAAACAATTTAGTTTCTCTTTTAAGAGATTCAAAGCAATACCAGCATTAATTCTTATAATAGCTACCGTATTAGTAATTACTCTTTCAACTAATAAAAATCCTAATCTAATTACAACTAATCCCTTACTAGATACTGCGAATCAAGAAAGGCTAGTTGAATTATCTTATATAACTGGTAATATAGTTGTATCTAGTTTCACACTAGACACAAATACATCACTTATGAGATTGGCTGATATAAATGAAACAGAATTTGAGACAAACATTTTAGAGTTTAATACATACTTCGATATGTTAAGGGTATTTTTAGAAGATGATCCCTTTGGTAATAACTTTTTAGTAGAGACTCTTGAAGAAGGAGAGTACTCAACAAAAATAACTTTCACAGTTGATGGAAATGAATACATATTCTTTATTAACTTAGAAGATACAATTTTAACAGGTACTTTAGAAGTAAATGGACTTTTACTTCTAGTAGAGGGCAAATTAGAAGAAAGCAATGATGAACTTACTTTCGAAATTAAGGCTTCAAATAATCAAAATTATATCGAAATTCATTATCAAGTAGAAAGTGATGATGATATTGAAAAAACTTATGAGTTAACTTCTTATATTAACGGAGTCATTAAAAACAAAGATATTGAAATCTCAATTGAAAACGATGAAACATCAGTTAAAATTAAAGAGGATAATAAAGAATATAAACTAGATAAAGCGATTGAAGATGGAATCGTAGTATACAAATTAGAATACTCGATTGGCGACGTTGAAGGCAAAGCTACAATTATAGAAACAGTAGATGAATTAGGAAACCCAATATATAAATATTTTATTTCTGAAGAAGGTTTTGATAAAGAGATTGATATTGATAATGATGATGAAGACGAGGAAGATGAAGAAGACGAGGAAGATGAAGAAGATGAAGAGGAAACTGGAAACCAAATAAATCCAAATAACATAAATAATTCAATGAATACTCTATAAAAAGGAGAATTTTCTATAAATTTATTGTATATATTTGTAAAAGGAGATGAAAGAAATGAAAAGAGCATTAATATTTATAGCAACATTAGGTTTAGTATTAACTATATCAGCTTGTAGTACGGCTGATTTGAATAATTTAAGTATTTTAAAAACTGAGGTATTATCAAGTAGAGAATCATTAGCAACATTATCTTACTTATCAGGAAGTTTAATAGATTTAGATACTACTGACCCAGTAGTTAGTAATAATTTAAACTACTTATCAACTACAGAAGAAACTGAAGTTGAAGGTGAATTAGATGTCGTTAATGAATACATGGATAGATTAAAAGATTTAATAGATAATGGAACAGAATCATTTGGGAATGCTGTTGAAGCATTATCGGATAACCCATTATATGCATTAATGATTACCTTTACAGTAAATGAAGAACAATACGTTATATACTACAACATAAATGTTATTACAATGGAGATATCAGGTATCTTATTAATTGGCGATGTTGAATATGTAATTGAAGTAACTAATACATTATTTGATAATGACGATTTAGATGAAGATGATGATTATGATGATGATTTAGATAACGTAGATCAAGATTCTGATGATGAAGATATCAATCATGAAAATGAAATTGAAAACGATGAGTCAGAACAAAAAATGGTATTAACAGCTTATAATGGTAATAATTATGTTCAAGTAACTTATAAAGTAGAAACTGATGATGAAGAAACTGAAACTAAATTTTCACTAGTATCATTTATTGACGGAATTGAAAAAGAAGTATTCATGAAAATCAGTATTGAAGATGACGAATATAAAATTACTATCGAAGAAAAAGGAAATGAATTCACTTTCAAAAGAGAAATTGAAGATGGAGAAACTACATACAAATTAGAATATGAAGTAAACGGTGTAGAAGGAGAAGTTAAGATTACTGAAAGAGTTAACGAACTTGGAGAAACTGTTTATGAATATGAAATTTCTGAAGGAGAATTTTCATCATACGTAGAAAAAGATGAACCAGATTATCATAGTGATGACGAAGATGAAGATGAAGAAGAAAAAGAAGAAGAATCTGATTTAGTTTAAACCTCTTAAATATATTTGAAAAAGGTGTCCGCACCTTTTTCTTTTTGTGTTTTGAGCGGGAATATATGTGTATTCGCCAAATATGGGTAAAACTATATATTCATAGTTACTCTTTTATTGAGTAGCTCTTTCATGTCTTTCTAAATTGTCAATGGTAAGTTTAATAGTGACTATTTGTTGAGATTAAT
>CBDUWI010000108.1:0-4991 GCA_965370885.1 uncultured bacterium
TTTTACGTAAAATTGTGTTAATGGATAGTAGTCGAAAGGATTTTTTTGTAAAGGCAAAACAAAAAAACGAACAAATTAGAAAATTAACAACAAGCCGTAGGGAAAGCGAAGAGGTAGCAGATTACCTGCTAAATGCAGGAATGACATTTAATAATTAAACTTAAACGTAAAAATATGTCAGATATAAATAGAGTAAAATCTGTTGTTGTTTATGATAATCTTACTTTAGGAACAACGGAAGCAAGTACACAAGCAGCGGCAGATAGGATTATAATTAATACTTATTTTTCAAACACTTTAAATTTTGTTTGTAAATATATAAGTGGCTCAACTAAATCTGCATCACCTAGTGTAAGCCCGTCAACGAGCCCATCAAGGTCTGCCAGCCCAAGTGCTAGCCCAAGTGTTAGTCTTAGTGCTAGTCCTTCGACGAGTGCATCGGTTTCAGTTAGCCCTTCTACATCTCCGTCACATTCATATTCACCATCAGCGAGTGTATCTGTAAGTCCGTCTGTAAGTGTGTCTTTATCTTTGTCAGCTAGCCCATCGGTTAGTGTATCAGCTAGCCCTAGTGTTAGTGTATCAATATCTCCAAGTGTAAGTAAGTCAACATCCCCATCTCGCAGTGAATCTCCATCAGCTTCTATTTCACCATCAGTTTCAATTTCATTATCTCCGTCAGTAAGTAGATCAATATCTCCGTCAATTAGTATATCTATAAGCCCTAGTGAAAGTCCATCAGTTAGTGTGTCGGTTAGCCCTTCAGCTTCAGTATCGGTAAGTCCTTCTATTAGCCCATCAGTTAGTGTATCAGTTAGCCCTTCAGCCTCAGTATCAGTAAGCCCTTCAGCCAGCCCATCAGTTAGTGTATCAGCTAGCCCTAGCGCTAGTGTGTCACTTAGCCCTAGTACTTCACCATCAACAAGTGTATCAATTAGTCCATCTATAAGCCCATCACCATCAGAAATTGCATCTAGTTGTGTAATTAAGGTGTGGGGGTATGTTGGTACGTTTTCTGCTACCAATCAGTTTCCTCACGATACAGAAGGAGATAATGCTGATATAGCTGCTGATAGTGATAATTGGGTACAATTAGGCGAACATTCAATTGGTAGTGGTGAAGCTACATTTATTGCTACTGATTTTGTTATAGAAGCAGCTAGCGCCGAAACTGAATATGATTCACATTATAGTATAGATATATGTTGGCCAAAGATTAGATTTTCAGCATATTCAAGTGTATCTTTTCAGCAACAGGGAACATTAAACTTAGTTGCATTAGTGCAATAATATAATTAATTAAATAATTATTATGACTAAAGACATTATTTTAGTTTTGATCGTAATAGCTGGTATTGTATCTTTTTTTTATAATCCATTAATCGCGGACATGAAATATTTGCAGATATTAATGGGTGGTATAGTTGGTTTTTATATTGGTATTAAAGATATACCTTTAGGAGAAGTTTTACGTAAAAAATTTAAAAAATCAAAATAATTTCTATTTAGGCAAAAATGGATTTTATTAATGCTGGTTGTATTGTGGCGAAAGGAAATTTTGGAATATAAATTTTAGATAGTCTAAATTTCTTTCGTCCAACAACCTACAAAATAAGGAGGTAGACATGGAATGGGAAAGAGCAGGAAAGTTTAACAAGCATCATGATAAACCGAAAGCGAGAAATGGGACTAAAAATTTCAAAAATATTTTAAAGTTAGATGTTAATAGACATCGTGCCTACCATTTCTTATTTGGTAACCGAACTTTGCTTGAAGCTGCTGCCTTATTAAAACGTACATATTATTATCAACAAAGGAGGAAGGAATGAAAAAATGTAATAATTGTAAATTTTGTCAAAAGCATACAGGATTTTATCATTGTAATAAAACTGGTGATAAAATATATTTTCCTAAACTGGCAGGTCGTTTTTGCCCTTATCATAAGGAGAAAAAAGATGAAAGATTGTACTGAATGTCGTTTTATGACTGACTATGGCGAGTTTATGTATTGTAAAATCAAAGAAAAAATTATTAGGAATGAAAAACGGGATGCATTATTTTGTAAATATCACAAATTAATTTTTCCAGAAGGGGAAGCATTGGAAGAATTTGCCGAAGTATTGGCTCAATTTTTAGGGAATTATTCAGGAGGTGATGATGAAGATGGACTGGATACTGGCGTTGGTCTTCCTGATAAGTATGGTTGTTAACGCTTGTATAACACAAATTCTGATTGATCAAGCGGAAATACGGAGGTTAAAAAATGGCGATATTACTTTATCGTTGCGTGAACTGTAAAAAGTTTTTTAAAATTAAATGGTCTAGACACTGGGGCATAAGCTCTGGAGCTTGCAAAACATGCCTGTTTAAGCGTTTAAACGAAATAAAAAAAACTAAAGAAGCGAAGAAACAGGCAAGGGGGGAGTAAAAACATCTTCCCCCTACTTTTGATTAATAATTTTAATAAATATATGGGAAATTATTATAGAGATATAAGTAATATTGATGTTACGACAAATTCTTTAATAACAATAGATCATAGTCACCATCAAACACATCTTGGGCAACATTTTTATCTCGAAGGTTATGCAGCATTAGAGGATGGTCCTGGTATATATAGAGTAAAATTAGTTACACCAGATACTACTAAATGGGCTCATTTTCAATGGTCTATTTCAAGCAGCGGAATATTAGCAACAACATTACACGAAGGCGCTAGTGGTGGTATGGGCAGCGGTTCTCCTGTTGTTGTTTTAAATAGTAATCGAAATAGTTCAGTAACAAGTGGTTTAACGATAGAAAGTGGAGTTGATGCTGCAAATACAGCAGGTACATTAATTTCTAATGCTAAATGGGGTGCTAATGGTTTTAAAGAAAGTATTGGTGGCGGTGCTTCAAAAGATGATGAAATTGTTTTAAAACAGAATACTATTTATCTGAGAACTTTTACTTCTTATAGTACATCTAATATAATCCAATTTAAAGCAAGTTGGTATGAATATACTAATTTATAAATGGATATAATTTTATATAAAATTTTAAAAATAATAATACAAGTAGAATTAGGTAATAGCGATAGCATGGATGCTATAACTTTAATTAAAAAAATATTAGATGAATAAACATAAAAATCAACAATTTGGTACTGGCGCAGTTAAAGATATATTAGATTATCGTGATAGAATTTTTGATGGTATTGCTTTTGGTGCTCCACAATTTGATTGGGATAAAGGTTATGATATCCAAGAAAAAATTAAACATAATATTTTTTTTAAAAATCAAGATGGTAGTTCAAGTTGTGTTGGACAAGGATGGAGTTATTATGTTGGTATTTTGAATACTGTAGAAACTAGTGTTTACGACGAAGTATCAGCGAAAGCATTTTATAGTCAAATAGTTTTACCACAAGGGGGTGCATATATTAGGGATGGTGGTAAATTAGCTGTTAATTATGGTGCTAATTTTGAATATGATGTTCCAAGTTATGATAATGGACAACCGCCAGCAGAAGCTTTTATAAAAGATAAATCATGGATGACGGAAAAATTAACTAAAAAAGCTAAAGTGTTACAGGCTAAAGAATATAGAACAATACAGGCATGTGATAGTATGGATTTATTTGCTATTGCAATTCGTGATAATTATGGAGTAGTCGGTGGTGTAGCTGGCAGTAATAATGGTACTTGGAATAGTTTAGAACCTAAACCACCGAAAAATGAAAACGATATAGATTGGCTTCATTGTTTATATTATGGCAAAGCTGGCAGAGATAATAAAGGGCGTTTTATAGCATCACCCAATAGTTGGGGCTCTAGAACTAAATGGCAAAAATTTCGTCAAGATTATTTTAATAATTTATTTCAGTTTAATCCGTGGACATTAACGGATAAACCTAACCAAGAATTTATGAGCGATGAAGCACAAAATATAATAGATAACTTTGATAAATATCTTATAGTAGAAGGAATAGCACCTGGGCGTAAAGGTATTATGGTAGCTGGTGAATTAATGGAAATAACTAGACAAGTAAATGAACCTAGAATTTCAGCTGCAGAAGCTTCTTTGTATGTATTGACAAATCAAGGTTTTGGTAAAACAGTTAGTAAAAAGATTTTTGATGAATTACCAAGAGGAAATAATTTTTAAATAAAAATGTATGACGCAAATAAAACTTAGCGTGATTATTCCATCGTGGAAAGACCCAATTTTACACAAGACAATTGATTCGCTCCTTGACAATTCAGAATTAGGAAATGAAATTGAGATTATAGTTTCATTAGATGGTTATTGGCCTGTTGACCAAATTAAAGAAGATCCTCGTGTAAAGGTTTTACATTTAGGCAAAAACAGGGGTATGCGTGGCGCTATAAACGCTGGCGTGGCTATTGCTAAAGGGGAATTTTTAATGAGAGTAGACGAACATCAGGATTTTGGCGAAGGTTATGATCGTATATTAGTTGAAACTTGTAAGCCTAATTGGATAGTAACGCCTAGACGTTATTTTTTAGATCCTGTTAAATGGGAAATTATGAAAGAAAATGGTCATATAGATAGAATGAAACTTGTTATTAGAGGTGGTAAGTTTACTGGTGCTAATTGGCCTGGTGATGATACTAAAATGTTAGAAGAAAGTATGGCTTTTCAGGGAAGTTGCTGGATAATGTCTCATAAATGGTGGGATGATGTTATTGGTGAATTACAAACTGAAGGATATGGACCGCTTATACAAGATAGTCATGAAATGATATTTAAGACTTGGAAAGCAGGAGGAAAAGTTATAGTGAATAAAAATACTTGGCATGCTCATAAACACAGAAGTTTTCCACGTACACATAATAATGGTACTAAAGAAAATCCTGCAAATTGTGATGATGGATATAAATATGCGATTAAGGTTTGGGGTGATTATTATAAAGATGTAATAAAGCCGGTAGGGAAAATTTAGATCTTAAAACTTTGTACGAATATGATTTTGATTTTAGTAATCACTG
>CBDUWI010000109.1:0-4974 GCA_965370885.1 uncultured bacterium
AAAACACTTTAAATATATTATTTTTATAAATAAAGAAATAAAGAATAAAGCTCCTAAGTTGATTTTAAATATAAACTAAATTATAATTAATATAAAATATATCATTATGAATAGAAAGCTAGAGGGAAAACATGTTAGAAATTAAAAATATTGTAAAAATATATCAAAATGGCGAAATCCAAACAAAAGCATTAAATGATGTTTCGATAAGATTTAGACCAGGTGAATTTGTGGCAGTACTAGGACCTAGTGGTTGTGGTAAAACCACTCTTTTAAACATTGTTGGCGGCCTAGATAGATATACAAGTGGTGACTTAATAATTAACGGTAAATCAACAAAAAAGTTTACTGATTCCGATTGGGATGCATATCGTAATAATAGTGTTGGTTTTGTTTTCCAAAATTATAATTTAATAAATCATATTTCAATTTTAGAAAATGTTGAAATGGGAATGACATTATCAGGAATTGATAAAGATATTAGAAAAGCCAAAGCAATTGAAGTACTAACAAAAGTTGGTTTAGAAAAACAAATATATAAAAACAGCTCACAGTTATCAGGTGGTGAAAAACAACGTGTGGCAATAGCGAGAGCTTTAGCAAACGATCCTGATGTAATACTTGCTGATGAACCTACTGGTGCCTTAGATACGAAAACTAGTGAAGGTGTAATGGAATTAATTAGAGAAATAGCTAAAGAAAAATTAGTTATTATGGTTACTCATAATCGCTATATTGCTGAAAAATTTGCAACACGAATGGTGGAGCTTAAAGACGGACAAGTTCTTGAAAGTAATGAACCTGATGATTTAACTGATTTAGAAGATACTTATAAAGCAAATAAAACAGCAATGAGATTTAGTACGGCAGTTAAACTTAGTTTTAATAATTTAAAAACAAAATTTGGGAGAACCCTTATAACTGCTTTTGCAGGAAGTATTGGGATAATAGGTGTTGCATTAGTACTAGCAATATCAAATGGATTTAGTGGTGAAATATCCACGCTAGAAACAGAAACATTATCGACATTACCAATTATGATAACGGAGGTACCTTTAACTTTTAGAGGCGGTCCACCTATGGGGATAATGGATGAAGCATATAACGATACTACAACGTTTGATCCCATCTATGAAACAGATAAAGTTGAACATTATAATATCATTGATCAAACCTATCTCGATTATTTAAATGATATTGATTCAAGTTATATTTCTTCGATTCAATATAACTATGGAGTATCATTATTATTGATGTATGATGATTTAGGTAATATCGCAACTAGTGAGGAAAATGGCGTAAGATTTTCAGAACTTTCTAATAATGAAAGTTATCTTAATGGCCAATTTGATTTAGTTAGTGGCCAATTACCAAGCAATTATTCTGAAGTGGTTATTATCGTCGATGTTTTAAATCAAATTGATAATAATATCTTAGATTTTTTAGGGTTTGATACAACTGAAGATATTGATTTTGATGATGTAATTGGTAAAGAGATTGTCGTTGCTCACAATGACGATATTACAATCAACATCGACTTAGGGACAATCATAAAAGAAGTAGATCAAGACTCATATGATAACGGAATAGTACTAGTTGTTACAGGAGTATTAAAAGCTAAATCAGGTGGTTTAGAAACAGAAACTTCCGGAATATTTTATGAAGATTTACTAGAAGAAGAGTTTATAGATACTAATAAAGATTCAATGATTTGTACAGAACTAAGAGATGCGAATACCGATTTATTAGATCCAGATCAAATAAATATGTTAAATTTACAAATGTTCGCAAGTGGTTGCAAAGAAACACCATTATTTATTAATATCTACCCAGAATCATTTGAATTAAAAGATGAAGTTGTTAAATATTTAGATGAATATAATGTCGATAAAGTTGATGTTGATAAAATACTCTACACGGTTTTAGCTGAACAAATATCAGGAATAATGGGAACAGTTATTACAAGTATCTCAACTGTATTAATAGCTTTTGCAGCAATTAGTTTAGTTGTATCTTCTATAATGATAGGGATAATCACTTACGTAAGTGTTCTTGAAAGAACAAAAGAAATTGGTATTTTACGAAGTTTAGGTGCGAGAAAAAGAGATATTTCAAGAGTGTTTAATGCTGAAAGTAGTATCATTGGTTTCTTTGCTGGTGTGATTGGCATAGTTGTTACTTTATTACTAAGTATTCCGATAAACATCATATTATATAGAATTACTGACTTTGAACAAATCGCAATATTAAGAATAGAACATGGGTTATATTTAATCTTAATAAGTGTTTCCTTAACGTTTTTAGCGGGATTAATACCTTCGAGAATTGCAGCTAAAAAAGATCCAGTAGAAGCATTAAGACATAACGAGTGATAATTCATATTATTTTCACATCCAATCCATTAAATTTACATATACATTAGGTATAATTAAGTGTAGTTCATCCATAAATGACTATTAGTTTTAAACCTCCTGTACCCCCAGGAGGTTTTTAATTTCATTTTCCTTGACATGTGACACGCTGTCATATAGAATAATAATATGACATCTTGTCATAGGAGGAAATCAAATGCCAAAAGATACATTTTTTAATCTTTCAAAAGAGAAAAAAAACAAAATTGTTAAAGCTGCGAAAATTGAATTCACAGAATACCCATTAAGAAAAGCAAGGGTTTCAAATATAATTAAAACTGCTTCTATTCCTAGAGGGAGTTTTTATCAATATTTTGAGGATTTAGATGATTTATATTATTATGTTATTGATGATGTTTTTAAAAAGACACATGATGCCGGACTTGAATTAAGCAATAAAACTAATGATTTATTTGAGTTTGCTAAATTAACATTCGATTACGATTATAATTCATTTAAAAATGATATGAGACATCAATTTATGATGAATGTCTATGATAGTATTGCTGCTAATGAAGAATATGTATACCGTTTTAAAAAACAAAGAACTGATTATATCGTCATGGTAATGAAAAAAATGGATTTATCACTCATCAAATATAATGATGAATCAGATTTAATAAAAATATATCGAATGATTCAAGAATTAAAAGGAATCGTTATTAGAAAAGCAATAATAGATAAATTAAAAAAAGAAGAAGCTGAAAGCATGTTTATTTGGTATATGAACGTTTTGAAACACGGCTTGCAGAAAGAGGCTTAAGATGAAAAGTTTAATAAGTTTAATAAAATACACAAAAATATATAATAAATATGTTGTTGTTTCAATGCTTTCAATGTTGATTCAAGTTACATCGGGATTCGTTATCCCTTATTTAATGATCGATATTATCGATGTAGCAATACCAGAAAAAAATCTTGCTTTATTAGTAAATACGACATTGATGATGATCGGTGTTGCAGTTATCGGGTTATTAAGTGGTTTAGCAAATAACTATACATCACAATATGTAGCACAATATGCAAGTGCTGATTTAAGACTTGATCTATTTAAAAAAATTCAATCACTTTCATTTAAAAATATTGATAAATTTAAAACAAGCCGTTTAATTACTTCATCAACTAATGATATCGTAAGAATTCAGCAGTTTTATCAAATGCTTTTAAGAATTATAGTAAGAGCTCCTTTTATGATTGGTATGGGACTATTTATGGCACTTAATACAAGTGTTTCGTTATCAAATATATTCTTGATAACAATGCCGTTGTTAATGATTTCGATTGTTGTAATTATGATTTTAGCTTTCCCTCGTTTTTCTAAAGTACAAAAAACGATTGATAGATTAAATAAAACAGTGTTAGAAACAGCAAATTCTCCAAGAGTTATAAAATCTTTTGTTTCACTAAAACATGAAAACACAAAATTTGAAAATGCTAATGAATCATTTAGAGTTACTAACACATCAGCAGAAAAAATAATGGCATTTGCTGAACCGATTATCATGTTTATATTTAATGCGAGTACCTCACTAATCATCTTATTTGGTACATACTATTTTAGTAAAGGTAGTTTATTAAGCATAACTGACGGTACACCACAAGTTGGAGTACTAATCGCATTCAATAATTATAGTATGCAAATACTATTTGGATTAATGATGTTTGCGATGATGATGATCTTTGTTTCAAGAGCAGTAGTAAGTGCTAAAAGAATTATGGAGATATTTGATGAAAAAGTCGACCTAACTTCAAAAGAAGATGCAATAAAAGATTTGGAAATCACTGGAAATATCAATTTTAAAAATGTAAGTTTTGGCTACGGAAGCGAAGAACATAATGTATTAAATAATATTAGTTTTAAAATAAAAAGTGGTGAAGTAATAGGAATAATCGGTTCCACAGGTAGCGGTAAATCTTCTTTAATCCATCTAATTCCGAGATTATATGATGTAACAAAAGGAGCTATATCTTTGGATGGAGTAAATATTAAGGATTTGGATGTTAGCGAACTAAGAAAACAAATTAGTATCGTAACACAAACTGCAACTATATTTAGTGGATCAATCGGAACAAATATCCAACAAGGTAACGAAGAAGCTGATTATGATAATTTTGTTGAAGCGAGTGAAAACGCGGTAGCATACGAATTTATTAAGTCATATGATGATTTCTTTAATCATGAGATTCAACAAAAAGGAAGTAACTTAAGCGGCGGGCAAAAACAAAGATTATCACTCGCTAGAGCTTTTATTAGAAAACCAAAAATCTTAATATTAGATGATTCTACTAGTGCAGTAGATGCGAAAAGTGAAGAATTAATCTTAAGTTCTATTAAGAAACTTTCAAGAAATATGACAACTTTAGTAATTAGTCAGAAAATTTCAACTATAAAAGATATGGATAAAATAATTGTTCTTGATAATAAAGGTAATTTAGATGGGTTTGATACACATCTAAATCTATTAAAGACAAGTAAAGTATATAAAGAAATCGCTCTGTCACAAATTGGACATGGGGGTGGTTTAGATGAATAACAACACTAACACAAAACCGCAAGAAAAAA
>CBDUWI010000110.1:0-4959 GCA_965370885.1 uncultured bacterium
CTATTTGTGGACCGCCACCACCAATATCACCACCGTTAACAGTATTGTCAAACATCGCTGCTAACATTACATTACTATTTTCATCAAGAATAAAGATAAACATTGCTTGATAAGTAATTGTATCTACACCATCAAATCTAGTCATATCTGCTAAAAAGTATGGAGGTCCATCATCTGAAGGTGGATATAGTACAACTGAACCAACAGTAAAAGTATAAGGGGAAGCTAATACATCTGTTCTAAAAGCTTCACAATCTAATAAGTTCATTGGAGACATATCAGTTCCTAGCATAAAATACATTTCACAAAAATCTGTGTTTGTAATGGTTTCATCTAGTAAATCTTCATAATATGCTTCAATCAATGGTGTAGCCTCTTCAACAGTTAAATCAGCAATCTCTGGTCCGCCATTATCATCACCTAGCGGGCTTCCAAATAGTAAAATCATTGGTTCACCATCATTGTCATATAATGCAAATGTTAAATCAAATATATGATCTCCTTCGAAATCAGTTAGTGTTATATTAGCAATATATCCATTAAATGGATCGCTATCAGGAGGTTGTACAACGGTAATTTCAACCGAATTAATAACATGTGTTAACCCCATACTTCTAATATTATTAACATCAATAACGCATTGTTCTAAAGTAGCAACATTATTAATCAAAGGTAAAACATAATTATTACAGAAATCTTCCACAGGATAAGTGTCATCTAACAAATCTGTATAATATGTATCTAATAAAACTGTTGTCTCCGGAATAGGTAATTCAATAATTGGTGGAAGAAATACAAATGGGCTATCAGTAAAGTTTATATAGTAATCTTCACTATATTCAAGAGCTAAAAATTCAAATTCTATTTCCATAGTTACTTCATTTGAATCAAAATCAGTAAGTGTTAATGTACCATAAAATAGATGTCCAAATGTATCGTCGTATACTACATTATCAACTACAAAACTTTCAAACATAACAATAATATCAGGTAAACCTTCGATACAGTCATCATAAAGTGGATCTACTGCAAATGGAATATCTCCAATATATTTATCACAAACTTCTTCAACAGTTAATACTCCATCAAAAACGTCTGAGTAAAACTCAGTGAAGAGTTCTTGTGCAGTTGTTAAATCGACAAATACACCAATTGGTTCACTATCGCCTACAGTAACGAATATAATTTCTGTAACTTCATTTCCTGCTAAGTCAGTAATTGTAAATATAAAACTATATATACCAGGAATTGAAGTGTCAAAAGTAGTTTCCTCCAGTTCACCATCTAAAATAACAAGATCAATTAAATCTGTTATATCGCCATCAGTTTCGTCAATTGCAGTTACAAAACCAGAAATATCGACAACATCTCCGTAAACTACCTCAGTAGGGATATCATCTATACCATTGAAAATCGGGTCTATAATATCGCTTATTATAACTGAAATGACTTCCGTCGTAGTGTTTGAAGAACTATCAGTAACAGTGTAAGTAATAACATAAATTCCTGCTACAACGCCGATTTCAGTAACTAAATTATTGTCGAAATCACGTATTTCATATGTAATTAAATTAGTAATATCACCATCTGTATTATCAAGAGCTGTTACCTCACTCATTACATCAAATGGTGAACCATTATTAGTTGTAATGTTTACAGCTATAAGAACCGGTGGCAACTCATCAATAACAGTAATATAAACAGTTAATGTTGTTTCATTTAAAGACAAATCACTTACAGTATGTACAACAGTGAACACACCAAGAATATCTCCATCAATATTAGCAACAACATTATCATCTGGATCATAAATTATAGTAGTAATTAAATCTGTAATATCACCATCAATATTATCCGTAGCTAAAACACCATTCATAACATCAATTGCTAAAGTGTTATTAATAGTATAATCTTCCGCTACAAGAACAGGCAATACTTCGTCAACAACTGTTATATATATAGTTAGTGTTGATTCATTTAATGAAGAATCACTAACAACATAAACAACAGTGAATATACCTATTGTAGCACCATCAATATCATCAACTTCAAAATCGTCCGGATCATAAATTGTATACTCAATTAAACTAGTAACATCACCATCAACATTGTCAACTGCGGTTACTCCGCTTATCGGATCATATTCAGTCACAGTAGTAATAGATATATTAGCTGCCCCATCTATTACGGGAGCAGTGATATCAACATATGCTGATACAGTAATTGTTCTCTCATCAGTCGCTTCATTTCCTTCTTCATCTTTAACTAAATAAGTGATAATATAACTACCACTGACACTTGTATCAAAAGTAGCTATATCTCCGTTTAAATTAGTAACGACGTAAGTAATATTGTCAGTTATATCACCATCAATATCATCGTCAGCAGTAACACCTTCTAGTAAATCAAAATCCTCTTCATATGCTATAGTCTCGTCGGTAATTCCCGAGAGAGTAGGCGGAGTAGTATCTGTTTTGCAACCAGCAATTATAAACACTAATGCAAATGCAATTATTAAAATAATAATTCGTTTCATATGCAATGCCTCCTTCGTATATTTATTTATAGCTTAATTATACATAAAACAGTTTTAAAATAAAACAGTTTTAAGGGTGTGTAGGTCTTATCTCAACAAGATTATATGATACCAAGTGATAAAAACAACACAACAATAACCAAAACTCAACATTTTTATCTATAAGGAAAATTTCTAAATAAACGCATAAAAATAACATTTCTTTGGAAATATCGTTATTTACTAATAAAAATGATATACTATTAATTTAAGATTAATAGTATATATTTTAATATCAATTGAGAAATTTATAAGAGTTGGAGTGATAAAATGAAATTAAAAACAATAAAAACAATCGATGCTGTAGGGCATGTATTATGTCATGATGTAACTAAAATAGTTCCTAATGAATTTAAAGGTCCTCTTTTTAGGAAAGGACATATTGTAAGAGAAGAAGACATTAACGTTCTATTAGATATTGGCAAAGACATCTTATATGTTTGGGAAGATTTAAAAGGATATGTGCATGAAAATGATGCTGCAGTAAGATTAAAAAATCTTGTTGCTGGAGATAATATTGAAATATCAGAAGTCAAAGAAGGAAAAATAGACTTGTTCAGTAAGGTTAATGGAATCTTGAAAATGGATCTTGATTTACTCAGTGCATTAAATATGATTGATGAAATAATTGTTGCTACAAAACCTAATTTAATGTATGTAGAAAAAGGAATGAAAATAGCTGGTACTAGAGCCATACCATTATTAATCAAAGAAGAAAAACTTGCAAAAGCAGAAACTGTAATTAAGAAAAAAATAATGAATGTCAAACCATTAGTCTTTACAAAAGTTGCTATGGTAACAACAGGAAACGAAGTTTTTTATGGTAGAATTAAAGATAAATTTAAAGAGATTTTATTACCTAAATTAGAGCGTTATAACTGCAAATTAATTGGGCAAACAATTGTTCCTGATGATGTTTCAATAATTACTGAAGCAATAACTAAGTATTTAAAAATGGGAGCAGAACTAATAATTTGTACAGGAGGAATGAGTGTGGATCCTTCGGATACAACGCCAACAGCGATAATGAATTCTGGTAGTGAAATCATTAGTTACGGAATGCCTATTTTAACAGGATCAATGACTTTAATTTCCTATAAAGGCGATGTACCAATAATAGGATTACCAGCAGGAGTATTATTTACTCATAAATCGAGTATTGATTTAATATTACATAGATTATTATGTGATGATAAAATATCAAGAGAAGATGTTGCTAGATATGGTAATGGTGGATTACTATAATTTTTAAAACAAGTTATAAGTTAATTATAGCTTGTTTTATTTTGAAAAATCTTTACTTTTCTTTTTTTGAGAATATGATATGATATTATTAATGAACAAGGAGATGATATAATGACAAAACTAAAAGGAAATTTATTATACGGGCAATCAGGTGGACCAACAAGTGTGATAAATGCTTCTGCTTATGGTGTAATTAAAGAAGCACTAAAGCATTCTGAAGTAATTAATGATATTCTTGTTATGAGCCACGGACTTCAAGGAGCACTTAATGAAGATTTCTATTTTATTAGCAAACAAGATGAAGCGGAAATCGAATTACTTAAGCACACACCAGGATCTGCTTTTGGATCTATTAGGTATAAAATGAAAGATGTTAATGAAGATGAAACGGATTATATTCGCCTTCTTTACATTTTCCAAAAATATAATATCCGTTATTTATTATATAATGGTGGAAATGATTCAATGGATACTGGGTTAAAGATATCTACATATATGAAAAATGTAGGATATGAAATGAGTGTTATTGGTATTCCAAAAACAATCGACAACGATCTTCCTTTTACTGATCATACTCCTGGATATGGAAGTGCAGCAAAATTTATTATTAACACTTTAATGGAAATAAGTTGCGATATGTTATCATATCCACAAGGAAAAGTAACTGTTGTAGAAATTATGGGACGTCATGCAGGATGGTTAACAGCAGCATCTGTTTTAGCGACTGTAAATGGCTTTGGTCCAGATTTAATATATTTACCAGAAGTACCTTTTTCAATTGAAAAATTTAAAAAAGATGTTAAAAAAGTATATGAAAAGAATCAACAATGTTTAGTTGCTGTTTCAGAAGGATTAGTGAACGAAGATGGTGTTGTAATTAGTTCGAGTTCAGCTTTAAAAGATGCTTTTGGACATTTTCAATTAGGTGGCGTAAGCTCTAAACTTGCTCAAATTATCAATAATGAAATGCGATACTCATCAAGATCTGTAGAGCTAGGGACTACACAAAGAGCTGCTTCACATATTCAAAGTCTAACTGATGTAAAAGAAGCAATAGAAGTTGGGAGAATAGCTGTTCAATACGCTATCGAAGGACTAACAGACGTGATGGTTATAATAAAAAGAGAATCTGCTTCTCC
>CBDUWI010000111.1:0-4953 GCA_965370885.1 uncultured bacterium
AATTGTTGTACCTTCTTTTGTAGCTAAAATGTCTTTTGTAGCTATTACGGCATGTCCTGTTCCAAATTGGACATCTTGATAAGCATATTTTACTCTTTTACCGATGATTTCTTTCATTAATTCTTTTTTATGACCAATTACACAAATAATTTCTTCAACCATACTTCGTTCAATATTTTCAATTATGTATTCAATCATTGGTTTCTTTAAAATTGGAAAAGCACATTTAGGTAAATCTGTTTTCATTCTAGTCCCTTTACCAGCAGCTAATACTATCGCATGAATTTTCATTATACTTCCTCCTTAACCATTTTAATCTTTGAAACAATCATATCCATGTATTTATCAAGTTCTACTTCACTTTCACAACTTAGTGTAACACGAACCAACGGTTCTGTTCCACTAGCTCTTACTAAAACTTTGCCTTCATTACCAATTGCTGATTTTACAAAAGCAATAACCTCTATTACTCTTGCATCATTTAATACTTCGGCATTAAATGTTCTGATGTTCACCATTTTTTGGGGCCACATAACGATATCTTCAGTTAATTCTTTTAAACTTTTTTTAGTTTCATTCAAAATTTTCATTAAATAAATCCCCACAAGTAATCCATCACCAGTACTAATATAATCTTTCATAATAATGTGCCCACTATTTTCACCACCGATACTATAATCATTTTTAAGTAGTTCATCTAAGACATATTTATCACCAACATTAGTTAGTACTACTTTAATTCCCTTTCTTTCAAATGCTTTAATAATTCCTAAATTGCTCATGCTTGTTAATACTACGGTATTTTTATTAAGTAAATTATTATCTTTTAAATAATTAGCAATTATATAGATTAGTAAATCACCATCAATTATCGATAAATCTTTATCGATAACTAGTAAACGATCACCATCACCATCAAAACTAAGTCCAATATCTAATTGATTATCTTTTACTAGTTTAATAATACTTTCTAAATGAGTAGACCCAACATTTTCATTAATGTTTTTCCCATCAGGTGTATTACCTATTTGGATAAATTCAGCACATAATTCCCTAATAATTCCTAAACTAATTAAATAATTTGCGCCGTTAGCACTATCAAAACCGACTTTTAAATCAGTTTTATCATACACTAAATTTTGGATTAATTCAGCGTATGCTTCTAATACTTCTTCACCAGAATATATTTCACCTAAGTTAGCAATTTTGAATTCAAAATTTTCGTCAATAAATTTTTCAATTGCTAGTTCTTCTTTATCTGTTAATTTTAATCCTTGATTAAATACTTTTATCCCATTATCCGTGTAAGGATTATGCGAAGCAGTAATCATTACGCCCGTAATTTCTTTTAATTCTGAATAATGACTAATTAGCGGTGTACTAACAACACCAGCAACCATCACATCAATTCCAAGACTTTGAGCTCCGCTTATTAAGCTATACATTAGTTCGCTACTAGATTCTCTAGTATCCATTCCAATCACAAGTCTTTTTGTACCTAAGGCACTTTTCAAACTTTGCCCAACTTTAAATGCTAACCCGTTAGTTAGTTCTAAGTTGTATCGCCCTCTTATTCCATCTGTACCAAAATATTTCGTCATCGTAGTGTCCTCCTTAAATACAAATCCATTGTATCATAAATTTTTTTTTCTACAAATAAAAAGTTAGGCTTGAGGCCCAACGGTTTATTTTTATTCGACAGTAACGCTTTTAGCTAAATTTCTTGGTTTATCAATATCATATCCACGGTATAATGCTGCATAATAAGCAATAAGTTGTGCTGGCACAACCGTCAAAATTGGACTAAATAATTCATACACATCACTTAAGATAATATGATCAGTAGGTTCGGAAACAGCTTTTGTACTAATTATTAAAGTTTTAGCACCTCTGCTTTTCACTTCTTGGAGATTACTTCTCGTATTCTTATTAATGCTTTTTTGCGATATTATCGCGATAACTGGCGTATCTTCTTCAATTAAAGCAATTGTCCCATGCTTTAATTCCCCAGCCGCAAATCCTTCGGTTTGGATATAACTAATTTCTTTTAGTTTTAAACTCGCTTCTAAACAAGCGTAGTAATCAATATTTCTTCCAATATAAAAACAATTAGGTTTAGTTAAATATTCTTTTACTAAGGAACCAATATATTCTCTTTTATCGATAACATTTTCCATACATATTGCAACTTTACTAAATTCTTTTCGTAAATTAATATGTTTATCACTTAAGCCATAAGCTAAAATTGCTAAAATAGCAATTTGCGCTGTATATGCTTTTGTTGAAGCAACAGCGATTTCAGGACCAGCATGGATTTCAACATATTGATCTGCTTCGCGAGCTAATGTTGAAGTTTTCACATTAGTAATAGTTAAACTACGGTATCCAGCAGCTTTTATCTTCACGAGAACTGCTCTTAAATCTGCAGTTTCACCACTTTGAGTTATAAAGATAAACAATGGATTTTTCGATAATAATGGTAAATTATAAGCAAATTCACTAGCGATATGAACTTCTGTTGGAATCCCTGCCATTTTTTCTAATAATTCTTTACCGATATATCCAGCATTTAAACTAGTTCCAGCCGCAATAATATATAAACGATCACTCGCTGCAATAGAACTTATAATATCACCATTTAATATAACTTCATCACCATCAAAATATTTATTAATAATATTTCTTAGCACATTTGGTTGTTCACTAATTTCTTTTAACATGAAATGTGAATATTCACCTTTTTCAATACTAAAATAATCAATATCGATTACATTAGTTTCGTATTTTAATTTTTTTCCAATAATATCATAAATAGTATACTCGCTACCCGTTATCTCCACAAAACTTTTATCTTCCAAATTAACATAATGATTGCTATAATCAACAAGCGCCATTATGTCGCTCGCAACAATTATCCCTTTATCACTAATTCCTAGTACTAACGGGCTTTTATTTTTACATGCATATAATTTTTCGCTTTCTTGCGTATCAATAATAGCTAAAGCGTATGATCCTTCTAATAAACTCATCGTCTTTCTAATGGCTTCATTTACAGTCATTTCTTCACTAAATTTTTCAATTAAATGCGCGATAACTTCCGTATCAGTATCGCTAATAAATTTATTGTCAACTAAGTGTTCACTTTTCAGTTCTTTATAGTTATCAATAACACCATTATGCACAATATAAAAACGACTTTGGCCAGATTGGTGAGGATGTGAATTTACTTGATTAGGAACTCCATGAGTCGCCCATCTAGTATGTCCGATACCTAAACAATTCTTATAACTAAAGTCTGTTATTTCTTCTAAACGACTAACGCGACCTTTATCTTTATAGACATGAAATGTATTGTCATCACAATTAAAAAGAGTCAGTCCTGCTGAATCGTATCCGCGATATTCAAGTCTTTTAAGACCATTGATAATGATATCTCTAGCATCTTCTCTGCCTTTATAACCAACAATGCCGCACATATTATCAACTCCTCGTATTAATTTATACCATAAACGAGGAGTTTTAACAATATTTAATTTTCTAAATCAGTCCTTAAGTACTTAGTAATAATTATCATGAAAAGAATAAAACTTAAAGCTATTCCGTAAAGTTTTCCGTAATACAAACTAAAGCCATAATTTTGAAAATAACCAATATTAATAAAGATGAAATTTAATACTTTCGCAAAAATACTAACACTACTTTTAAGCGCGTAATATTCAGTTGTTATGTCGCTAATAAAATAACCAATAAATATAATTAGAATCCCATAAATGATTTTACTGTACTGATAAGCTAAAGTAAATAATAATAAATATACACTGCAAAAAATCATTAAATCAATTAATATTGATATGTCTTTATAACTAATAGCCATAATCGGCGTTAAAAATTCACCAATAATTAAGAAGAGTATAAATAATAAAGTAATCATTACTATGTTCCCGATAAGTATCGTTAATAATTTACTAATAACAGTAATTTTTTTACTTCTCCTAATTAAGATGAAAACATCATATTTATTTAATACAAATGCATTTATTACTAAAAACATACTGTATAAAACAATTGCGATTTTTAGATAATTAATAATATCAAAATAATATTCTTCACGGTAATATAATTTACTATATATTAATAGATCATAATCTAAATAAAAACTTGAAAAAAAGAGAAAACAAAAAATACTTATCAATAAAGTAATTAAAGATATATAGATTATTTTCCAAGAAAATAAGTAATAAAAATGAAGTTTAAGTATATTTATCATAAATAAAATACCTCATCACTTATTTCTTTAAAATCGTTATTTAAATGCGTGCTGATTAAAAAACTTTTTGGCGATTTCTTAATATAATCTATTAAACAAGCTACTCCTTCTTTATCTAACCCACTAAAGGGTTCATCTAGTAAATAAATATCCGCCTTTTCCATTAAACATTGGACGATATTCACTTTCGCTTTCATTCCTTTTGAATAAGTATTTAAAATTTGATTAACTTTATCATCTAAATGAAATATTTTCAGCAAATTCGCAATTTCCTTTTCAGAACTTTCGTTTCTACTTATTTGCATTAAATTATGCAAAAAGTCATCTAAGGAGATGTCATTTGGATAACTTACTGATTCACTCATGTAACAAATCCTCTTGTTTGTAGATATTGTTCCTTCATAAGTTATTAAATTAGCAATACTTTTTAATAATGTTGATTTACCACTACCGTTTTTACCTATTAAGAGATTTACGCGCTTTTTAATAACTAAATCAGCTATTATTACTTGTTGATTACGATAATTCTTTTGAAAATCTCTGACTTCAATTTTTGAATTCATAGTGATTATAAGTACTTTCTAGTTCAAGTTTATAGTTACTTGTATAGATAAAGGGGAAATCATCGATTACAAACTCTTTTAATACACCATCCATTTCATAGTGTACAATAATATAAAAACGGT
>CBDUWI010000112.1:0-4916 GCA_965370885.1 uncultured bacterium
AATCCTAAGATACTTTTATGCGATGAACCAACGGGAGCCCTCGACAGCAAAACCGGCAAACTAGTGCTCGCAGCACTGGTTAATATCTGCAAAAATTTACATAAAAATGTAATCCTCATCTCGCACAATCAAAAAATTACTAAATTAGATATTAGTAAAATTGAATCAATAAAACAAATCCAAAAACAAATTATAATGGATAAAATATTGAATTCAACAACAAAACATCATTACACACGTCTTTTTCCTTTTAAATTCGCCTTAATCGCAGTACTAATCTTACTTGCAGTGATAATCCCTTTATCACTGCGTAACGGATTCACGCCTTTACCAACTCCTGAATATACAATACAGGATGTCTATGCTAAACTTATAGATTTTCAAGAGCGACTTAATAATCTCGAATTAGCTGATAGTTTTCCTGCAATAAATCAAGAAGATGATTATGGATTAATGATGCTAACTGACGTAACTAAAGTTTATTCAAGAGATGTTCTTGATGATATTTATGATAACCAAGTATTAAATGTTGAAGAAGGGGAATATGTCGAAAACTATTTCAATGTAGAATTGTTTCTCGATACACTTATTGATATGATTGAAAACAATCAAGATATACCTTTAGATGAATACATTTATGTTGATGAAGATTTATATGGCTATAATAAGTTTAAATTTACATATTTTGGCGAAGATTATATTGTAATTAAAGCTTTAAATTCTACTTTAGGTGTAGTAAATAACCGCACTGGTTTTAAAATTGGTCTTAAAGATGATTTATTAGATATTAAAACAATTCATTATTCATTTGATCCAGTAAATTGGCTCGAAAATGATGATGAAATAAGCTATAATTATTTTGAATTTCTCCAAGATAACTATGTCGTATCACTAAATAGTTATCATAGTTATTACACTATGAATTACTTATCATTAATTGATGGAAAAAGTATCTCAGTATCACGAGGTGAAAATGTTGTTGAAGGTGAAGAAGAAGTCGAAAATGGACTAGTTTTCAACCGTTATGATCGTGAAAGTAAAATGGGAATATTTATCAATATCGTAAATAATGAAGTTGTCGGAGAATCTTACACTATTTACGATGATAAAGGTATTGTATTTAGTTATTCTGATTACAACATGGAAGATGAATTAGTTACAATTATGTGGAATATGATGTTAGCTGAAGACTGGGATCAAGTAGTTGTTAGAGATGAATCTGGGTATGGATACAAAGAAGAAGGGTTATATTTTGAAGATTCACTTCTAGATATTGAAGGTTCTATTAGGGTCGTTAAAAGCAGTGAAGCAGTAAGTGTTTTATTAACTAGAAGGATATCGATTGAGGAATTAAATAATTCATTGTTAAACTTAGATGATAATTCGTTAATCTGGACTTCAAATATCCCAACAATAGAATATATCGAGGAAATGAAGATTAGAAATTTAGCTACCTTAATTCAACAATCACAAATTGAAGGATTAAATTTCTTTGTTGAAGATATCAGATTAGAGATATATAATTATTTAGATGAAGATATTAAGAATATTATTGATTAAAAAGAAGATGTTTATATCTTCTTTTTGGATATTTGCAAAAGATATCTTATAATAGAAGGGAAGTTTTATAAATCCTTACGTATATATTAATGATACTATGTATCAAAGGCGGATTAAGGAAGAAATTAGACAAATAGGAGGGCACAATGAAAAAACTTACTTTTATTTTATTGATATTATCGGTATTATTACTAACAAGCTGTAATAATACAAGGGACGATGATTCAATAAATTGTAACGTTAATCAAGTAGAAGAAAATGGGGAGTGCATCGACATTGTAGATGACAATCTTTGTGATGATGATCAAGAATTTATCAATGATGAATGTCGTGATATTGAAATAACTCCAGCAAGTACACCTGAAGAACTATTTCAAGGCTTTATTGACACGGCCATCAGTTATTTTGATAGCCAAAAAACGCTAGAATATAATACTGAATTACATGTTTACACTACTGAAGAAAATGTTGGTGTAACTACAAATAGTACGACGAAATATAATACAATTTACGATGAAAATAGATTATACTACTATGAAAGAATTGATAATGTATCAGATGATTATACTGATGACGAATTTGCGGTTCAAACAGTAGATAATATCATCATTGATGTCGAAGAAAATGTTTTACATGTTTATGATATACACAATAGACTAATGTCATTAGATTATTTTGAAGAGGGTGGAGACTTCATTGCCTATGTAGAAAGCTTTGGTGGTGTTAATTCACTTGATTTAGATATGGATTATTGTGATGCTTTAACAGAAATATCTCCTAATGTTTTTGAATGTATGAAAACATTAAGAGATTTTACTGATGATTTAGGTCTTCTTACATCATTTATTGCAATGGGCTTTGAAGATCTTCTCAATAGCGATATAGTATTTATTATTACCTTTGATGATTATGGCTATAAAACAACAGTTGAGCTTAATCCAATAACAATAACGTATACTATCAATGAAACAATTTATGAATTAAACTTAGAGTTTACACAAGAAATAATTATCGGTAATCATGGCGAGGTTTATCACCCATTTTTTGGAATATGGGTATATATATTACCTGATACAAAAGAGGGTATTATATTTGAATCACCGATGTATTATCAGATTCAAAACAATGAGTATTATGTTAATGATATTGGTTGGGCAGTATTTGATTTAGAAGCAGGATTTTACTCTTTTGCGGTAAATGGGTCTCCTGATTCTTACACATATCAAGTGTTTGATGAACAAGGAAATGAACTTGAGTTTAATTACCGAGTAGAATTAACTGCAGCACAAACAATATATATTAAGATCGATTCTGATGAACCCCAATCCTTTCATATGTATTTTGATCCGATTGATCTGATAGATATCGTTATTGAGTATGATTACCCAATACTAGGTGGAACTATCACCGGATATAATGAAGGCATGGATGATTTTAATGGCTATCATATAGATCAAACAGCTCCATTTGATGGAATATTAACACTTGATGTAACAAATATAGACTTTGATGACTTCTTTACCATCTCATATGGTAATGGATTTGGCTGTTGGGCAAACGATGTAGATTACTGCCATATTGAAATTAAACAAGGAGAAGAAATATATTTTGTTATATTTGCAGAATATGTAGGTGATTATGAGTTTTCATATTCATTTAATGAAATAACTGAATATCCAACTGATATTTCTACAATGAGAAACATTGATGAATTTGATGGTAGTAACCCAATATATTTAGGAGAAGACTTAGATGAAGTTTCTGTTAAATTTGTAGTTACAGAGGCTAATAAAACCTTCCATCTTGAAATGATTGTTGAAGGTAGTGCTAAAAATATATATACTGTTGATTTGTATGATTCAGAAGGAAATTTACTTATAGCTTCTTGGTATGGATACGATGATTTAGATGAAGGGATTTATGTTATAAAATTTACTAAATCTAGTGGAACATTAATTGTTATTCCAAATATAATGGTTTATGATCGTCCTTAAGAATATTTTTCGCATAATATCTAATGCCATTTTCTGTTGATATGGTATAATTTAATCTAAAGGAGAGGGTTTTGATGAGTAAGATATATATCATCCAGCACTGTCAATCAGAACATCATATTAACGTGTTAACTGGAGGATGGACAGACACTCCTTTAACTGATTTAGGAAAAAGACAAGCAGAGAAAGTAGTTAATGAATTGTGTCTGCTTGGTTTAACTAAATTTAAGTTGTATAGTTCTGATTTATTGCGAGCGAGAATGACAGCTGAAAATATAAGTAAGCATTTTAAGATAGATATTGAAGAAACAAGCCTTTTAAGAGAAATAAATAATGGCGAAGCTGCTAACAAAACTAAGGAGTGGGCTAAGACAAACAAACTATACGAATCAAATAGTTTATTGGTTGATAAACAACTTTGGCAAGGCGCAGAAACTCCAAGAGAATTATATACAAGAATGAGTAGATTTATTGACGAATATCTTATAAACAATACTGAAGATATTGTTATAGTCTCTCATGGTATAGCAATAGGTTATTTAATATCCGCTTGGTTGAAGATAGCTCCCGATACTTTAGATAAAGTTTTTATTAAAGGGAATGCAGGTGGAATATCCACGTTAGAAACAAATTATTTTGAGCAAAACAATTTAACATTGTTTAATTCAACTGCTCATTTACAAAATCTAAAATAGGGGAAATGAAGATGAAAAAACGACTTTTAATGCTTTTTTTATTACTATTTGTATTATCTGGTTGTAAGGAGAACCAAACTGATGACACTGATAACACTGACGACAACGATATTATCGATGTCATCGATGACATCGATGACACTGTTACTTATGACTTTGCTGAAGAAATAACTTTATCAGATGAACAAGCAGCTGTAATTGATTCAATTGAAACCTTATATTATGTTGCCTATATCGAGGGCGATAAGATGATTCTTTTTGATGGGGAATGGAAAGTATATCAAGGTGAAACACCTATTCATGAGTCAGATATCTTTTCGTTTACTCTTGGTGCTGTAGATTTTCTTGGATATGATGATACTGAAAACATTATTCATTATATTAAAGACGATAGAGCATATGAATACGATATAGATACTACAGAAGTAAATAGTTCTGATATGTTTAATTTAATCTCGTATGATCTAACTTATGTAAGTAGTACATTATTCACATATTTAGGAACTGTTTATAATCGAAATCTCGAAAGTGTATTTCCAGTTGCAGAATCACGAGTAAGATACATAAACATGTTTTGGGAAAAACAAATAATAGCGACTGTCGATACTGTTGATTCATGTTCGCTTGAACTATATGATGATTTTAACGATACAAATCCAGACATAGT
>CBDUWI010000113.1:0-4877 GCA_965370885.1 uncultured bacterium
ATCCTTTGCCATCAGCATTATAAAATCTCCATGCTCTACTTTTTTAATCGATTCAGACATTTGATCGAGATTTAACTGACTTGCATTTTGAATATTATATACAGCTCGTCCTAACTGGGAAGCTGACACTACTGGAATATTATATTGCACCGCTAAGGTTTTGAGTGATAGGGTTATATGTCCTAATTCTAAGCGATACATATCATAAGATGTATCTGATTTTAACAAATCAATATAGTCAACATATAACCCCGCTATACTTTCTTTTCCGTATTCATTTATTGCATCGTCAACTACAGCCATTATATCCATAACACTAATACTCATAGCTGGAAAATATTTCATAATAATAGTTGACCCACACTTAGATAACTTACTATTTATCTCATGTTTAATATCAAAATCTTTTTCTGATAGTTTGCGAAGAAGTTGGGGAGTCGTTTTGTTATACATTGGTTGATATGTTCGAATAAGCGCTTCTTCAATTGTATTTTCAAGAGTAATATAAATATAAACTCTATTTATTTCGCCAGGAACACTTGGTAATTTTTCAGGGACTTCTGTTATTGCTGATTTATATATTGTATTATTAAGAATAGTTGATTTACCACTTCCAGAACCTCCACCAAATATATATAACCTAGAAGGCTCATAACCCCCCAACATAACATTATTATCAAAAATTGGGAACCCTGTTGGAATCGCATTTTGTCTTTCATATTTTTTCTTAATCATTTCTACAACATGACTATAATCATCTTTAACCAAATCTAATGATGTAGAAGCCTCTATTGTAATTGATCTATTACTCTCCATTAAATTAGAATATAATTTTTTTATTGTTACTTCATAGTCATCAACCATTGCATCAATTGAATCAAATGATCCTTCCTTGATGGAATCTAAAACATCACTAAGTTCATCAAAATTTTGAAATAAAGCATTAATTTTTTTTCGTAATCTTATTTGGTTGATAATATCTTGAAATGTATGATCTTTGATATCTTCATTAATCTTTAAATCTATAAAACCAACATGGTCTCTAAATTTATTTCCCAGCATTATGCTATCAATAGCATTTTCAAGAATTTTATCTTTTAATAACATCATACATAGTTGTTTTAATAATTCTAATTTGTTTTGAACTGCTAATGGAACATCAACTGATTTTTGACCCTCAGTAAATTCTAATATATCTAAAATATCTCTATAAAATGCTTTTACTCTTCTTATTTTTGAATTCTTATTTAATATTAATACAAAACATGAATTAAGAAATGACTCTGTTATCATATTTTTACGAGCTCCTTTTTCACGAAATTACAAAAGTGTTCAGAGAAAGCCAGGTCTTCTAAATAGATATTATTGATGTTTTTGGGTCTAGTTGATAGAACTCATCTTTACTCAAAAACTTTTTCACTAAATCCTTACAATAATCTTCATCAAGATTCGTTAACATATCTAATGATCTTGCAACACTGGTTGCTTTCTTTACACCTTTCTTAGTCATTTTACCGCTATTTAATTCTCTTGTTAATTTAGCACACTGATAAGTAAATTCCCCTGTTTCTCCTGAACTATATAAGGGATATATTCTATCAGCAATCCTTCTGGATCTTTCTTGAATCTCAGCCCACTGCCATAACATATATAACATTGAGTATACCTTTACATCTTCATAAAATGTTCCTGTTTTTGGATCATAAATTTCATCACTATTGATTTTTGTAAAATTCATCTTTTCTGCAAAAACATCTAAAATAATCTGGTATTGTTCATATACTCTTACATTTTTACTGAATCTACTATTTAGATTTGGGGTTCGCACATCCATTTTTTGAAGATATCCATCTGGATGATCTACCCATAGATAACGTCCAATCATTAAAGATTTAAATAAACCAGATGAATCATAAGTAATATTCAAATTTATATTATGTTTTTCTAATACAACCTTTCTAAACAATTCATAAAAAGTAACATCACGAAAGTTAGCTCCACCCAAAATATGAAAATCTAAAAAATTTCTACCACAGCGTATAGCTTCGTTTATTAATGGAATCATTGGTAGTATATATATAATACATGGAATAACCATATCTGTGGCCATATTTGCAACAATACCACCAGTGCCGTGATGTTGAAAGGAATTGAACATATTATCTTCTCTAAGAATCTTTGTATAGAGATCCCATAGTTTTGGTGTTCTAAAGTGATGTATATAAATAATTTTTTCTCTAACTTCATCAGGAAGATCTTTAGCTCGATTGTATGATTCTAAATTAAGAGCGTATACATCATCAAATGTTTGAAAAATCTCACACTTTGGACCAGGGGGAATATCTAATATAAATGCTCGTTCTATAACATGATGGTGATTTTTAATCCATTCATAATACATCGTTCCCAGTAAATCAGATTCTTGTCTAGTTAATCTACCAACCGATATCTGAAATCCTCCGGAATCAATTATCAAGTTTGATGAATTAAAAAATCCCCAACTTCTACATTTATTATACACATTTTCTTCATTTACATTGTATTTACCAAATCGTTTTTTACCAGCAAAATTTTGACCATATGAATGTAAAAACCCAGAACATATTGAACCAAAGAAATCAGAAATCTGATCCCTGGTAAAGTTGTTATCAAAACGACCTTTTTTTCCCAACATATAATTATTTATTATTGAAGCAAGGCTCTCAAAACCTGCTAAAATATAACCAGATTTAACCATCGAATCTCCTATTCATTTTTTAATTTTGTTCCACATTCACCCATCTTTAACTATCAATTATTTAACCCAGCAAGATATAACTCTTTTTAAAACTGGACAAGATTTACAATTCTACTATAACGCCATATTTAACACTTGGGAAATAATATTTTGCTTCTTGTCCAGATCTATAACTACATAACTCCCTTTTTTAATTCCATATCTTCCTTCATTCTTAAACACTTTGCCATATCAAATACATAATCATATATATGTAAACCCTTAGAACTAGCAATTATTTTACCATCACCAACTCCTATTTCAGCTGCTATATATTCCTTAAGCATTTGTATAGCTGCTAAATTTGCAGGGAATCCATTCCATAAATCCCAACTCCTAAAATATACAAAAAAATGCAACTTTCCTTCTTGAATTCGAGTATCTATTAATCGAAGACATGGAGGATCTTGAAGTAACATATCAGTTGGATGTGAGATCTGAAGAGTCATTTGATTATTTCTATGACCTTTATTTTTATATGTTTCAATTAATAATTCTATTTGATTAAGATATGATCTTTCATTTTCTTTAATAATAATATTTTTGTTTTTATATATTTCTCCATCCTGAAGCAGAATATCTTTTCCTTGTAGTTTATTATAAAAATCGATTGGATAACTAATAGGGTATCTTGTTAATCGCTGACCATATGTATATGATTCACCTGGTTTTAATTCTCCAGTCATCAGATATGGTAAATAATCATCTAAATAATCATCAGCAACAGGATTTGGTACAGAATATTGTTCAGGTATCTGAGGTAATAAAGGTCGAACATATGGATATTCAATATTTATTACAATATTAAAAAACTCTAATCTTTTTTGACCGGCATAACTTCCTCTATCTATAGTAAAAATTTCCCCAGTTTCAAGCATTTTAAAAAGAGTTTGAAACCATGCATCCGCAATGGTTGTCGCCTGAATAAATTCAGTTTTTAACATTATTCAGCCTTTCCTTTTTCAGAAATACCGTAAACTTCTTCGTATTTTAAAACCTTACACACGCTACGGTCGATGATTATATCCATTCCGGCATGTTTATTGAACATAATTATATCTCCTGTAGAAATCTCCCTTACATCATTTCCAGTGGATAATACCTCACCATAACCTTGTGGTTTTAACTGATCCTTTGCTACTTCTGGAACAATAATTCCACCAGATGTAACTTCAGTTTGTTCTACCAAAACTTTAACTATTATTTTATCCATTACTGCTATTGTGTTTATTACGTTCATCTTTTTCTTTTCTCCTTTTTTTTGCTATCATTATTTTATATTGTGCTTCTCGTTCTTTTTCTTTTTTTATTCTTCGAATACATTGTATCTTTTTTCTACGGTTTTTATCACCTGGTTTTTCATAAAACATTCTCTCTTGAACTTCTAACATCAGCCCACTTTTAGAATACTGTTTTTTAAATCTCTTAATTAAAGAATCAATACTCTCATTCCTGCGTCTTCTCGTTAATACTTTAACCTTCGTATTATTGATCACAACATCTCCTTTTGTCAAATAATTTAAATAAACTCATATATAATATGATCCCTTGATGAAAAATTAAATTTATACTTTTCACAAACATCAAATACGGCTCCTGAATTTTCTAATAATTTTTCTCTTGAAGTGCCTTCAATCATTAAATAAACTCGATGATTTACACCTGCATTACTCAACCAATATAAATATCTATAGATTAATAAATTATTCTCAAACACAATCTTAAAATACACACTTGGATATTTTAAAAGACTTTCAGAATGTGATATTGCATCCACCACATCTTGTTCTGAAAAAATCTTTGGGGAATATGAAATATTAACTCTTTTATTTTTATCTATTTCTTTTAATAAAGATAATAAATTACAACCATTTGTTTCGAGAATAGCTGTTGAATATTCTAATTTGTTTAATAATTTTAAAGTATCTCCATAATGTCTGTCAAGTGTAGGCTCACCACCTGTAATCATTGGATTTGTTTTTTCTTCATCTAATATGATCTGAAGATCTTTTAATTTATACTCGGCTTCCTGTGAATTTCGCATTTTTAATAATGTATCACAATATGCACATTTTTTATTGCAATATTTAAATCTAAACAA